>NZ_JAAHHG010000268.1 GCF_010692555.1 Okeania sp. SIO3B5
CTCTAATATTTAAGTTTTCCACTGCAATCATGTCATATTCTTTAACTAATTTATGAGCAGTCTTATAGTGAAAATCTTCTCTTTGTCTAGCTATATGTTGATGTAGTCTAGCTATTCTATTTTGTGCTTTTTTCCAATTATTAGACCCAATTTCTTTTCTAGCTGCTTTTTTTTGCTTTCTTGCTAAATTAGATTGAGATTTTCTATAAAAACTAGGAACAGAAACAGTCTCACCAGTATTAGTAGTCAAAAATTCTTTTAAGCCTACATCAATACCTACAGCAGTTTTGATATTTTCTGTCGAAATTAAACTAGGAACTGACTTATCTTCTAAGGTAAAACTTACATAATAACCATCAGCCTTTTTGGTTATAGTTGCAGTTTTCATCGTAAACCCATCTGGAATTGGTCTATGAACTATTACTGGAATAGCACCAAACCTCGTAGTAATTATTTGTTTTCCATCAAATTTAATTACTGCTTTGGGATGATTAACTCTACTGAAACAAAATGACCTTAACTTTCCTGATTTTTTAAATCTTGGTCGTCCTCCACGCTTACCAGTTTTATCGGGTATTAGCCAACGTTTCCAAGCTTTATCTAGCCTTTGTAAATTAATTTGTTGAACTTCGTATGGATATTTCCTTGTAATCAGGAAATAACTGTTTTGTCTGTTTAAGTGCTGATTGCTGAAAATAATAATCTGGTCTACTAGAAATTTCACCAATAGAACATGAAATTAATGAGCAACGGTCAACTTGACATCTAGTTCTATTTAACCAATCTAGTCTTTGGCCTAGAGCATAATTGTAATGCCTTCGCAACAGTTCTAGCCAACAATCAATTTTGACTGACTGTTCACAAGTAGGCTTAATTTTGTAGCAATGAGTAATTATCATAATTTTTATACTACTCTTTAGTGCTATATTTAAACAGCAATCGACACCTGTTTAATTTGCAGCTCGGCAATTCACCTCCCGTTAAATCAAAGATTATAACGGGAGACCCCGAGACCGTATCAAGTTGGGGAATTACTCAATAAATTTATCTGAGATTTTATCATGTTCACAACAGATTTACTGTGAGCGATCGCCCACTTATTAACGAAGTTAGAAGTCAGAAGTCAGAAGTCAGAAGTTAACCCACCCCCGCCCCTCCCAGGAGGGGAGCCAGGAGGGGAAGTAGGGGATTTGAGCAACTCTCCAAAAAATATTTCGCCTTAAAAGGCGGGGTTTTAGACCAATATTATTTTGATAAATTATTATTTTGATAAATTGAGATGATTTTCAATCTCAACAACAATTTTAGGGGTGTATCTCATATTTGCAAAAATACTTTTTTCCTATATATTCCCTGTTGCCAGATCAGCTGTTACCGAATTATTAATTATTAATTATTAATTATTAAATAATTCTGGTTTAAAGCCTCCTCTTTTAAGGAAAAAAAAAATAAATAATATCTCCTGATGTTCAATCCTCTCGGTTTTATAGCGCTGTGCGCAGGCAACAGGCAACAGGCAACAGGCAACAGGGGGAATGAATTGCTGATAATATAAGACTTTTAGCTATTTGGCCCCTCCTACAATTTGTAAATATACCAGCGCTCATTGCTATAACCAGAGGTAATTATCAATTATCCATTAATGAACTGTTGCCTAAAGCTTAGAAATTTGTACCTCACCAGTATGGTAATTGCTATATAAATTTTCAGAAATTATCAACAATAAATACCTCAAATAAATCCATTAAATCAAAGTAAAATTAAAGACAAAAAAGGGAAAGGCAGGAATAATTTGGCACTTGTTATATAATCACATTATTATCTGCCTTACTCCGTTAAATTTGAATACCTAATTGTATTGAAGCAATTCAATTTTTCTGATATCAATTCCCAAAAATAATGCTATACTTCCAATAAACTTAAGTTATTAAGTAATAATAATGATTCAATAATGAATGTAGAGGATTATCGGCATTAATCCAAAATATCTTATGCCTTTAAACCCTACTCCCTACTCCCTACTCCCAAGAAAATGTAGCAGAACTTTTGAGAAATGGTATTTAGGTATTTTCTAAACCTAAAGCTCTCCTGCGCTAACACGATTTCGTAAATTAATTAATTGTTCAATAGTTGTTTGAATTGAATGAAGAGCTGTGGCATCAGAAGATGCTTGCTTTGCTATATCTAATAAATAAATTGCTTCTGAAAGTTGACAATAAACTTCTTGGCTTCTAGTATTGGTTTGGCTGAAGTTGAAATGATACATAGTCAAATACCCCTAATACTCTACAATTTCATCATCTCCTAACTCGTGGAAAACCACATCCTTCAGTTGGTTCATCCTATCGGGTGATTATTATTTCGGATTAAGATTCAATATCGAGCATCACGCAAAAATATTTGATATTTTCTTAACATTGCCAATAGTCGTTAAGATCGAGAATATAAATAAACCGAAATACATTATTAGAGAAAAATAAATGGATCTAGTCAAACTCCAAAATTCATTGGACAATATCTCCTTTGCCATCTTGTTTGCCACAATGCTAATTTATTGGGTGGGTGCCGCTTTTCCTCGTATCCCCTATCTCTCAGTCTTGGGTTCTACCGGAATAGCGATCGCTAATCTCTGTATTGCAACCCTATTAGGGGCACGTTGGCTAGAAGCTGGCTATTTTCCCATTAGTAATTTGTACGAATCTCTATTTTTCCTGACTTGGGGACTTACTACTATTCACCTCATAGCTGAAAATATTAGTGGAAGTCGCCTGGTGGGAGTTTTTACATCTCCCTTGGCAATGGGTATTACTGCTTTTGCTGCCCTAACTTTGCCCTCCGGTATGCAGTTATCAGAACCTCTCGTGCCTGCTCTAAAATCTAATTGGTTGATGATGCACGTCAGTGTAATGATGTTGAGTTATGCCACTTTGATGGTGGGCTCTTTACTGGCGATCGCTTTTCTCATTGTTACCAGTGGCCAGAAAGTAGAGCTTAGTGGCAGTTCCTTTGGCACTCGTTCTGGAAGAAATAATCATTCTGTGAAGCTCTCAAAAAATTTGCAACTTCAAACAGAGGGAGCTAGCCTGAATGACATTGAGAATAATCATCAATCTTCTCCTCTATCTATAACAAATGGCCACAGTCAAACTGCCGTTTTAGAAATGGCCAGACCTACTCAAGCAGTGGAGACAGAAGAAACTCTTTCCCCTCAACGTTTGAGTATTGCCCAAACTTTAGATAACATTAGTTATCGTATTATCGGCTTAGGATTTCCCTTGTTGACTATTGGGATTATTGCCGGAGCAGTTTGGGCCAATGAAGCTTGGGGTGCTTATTGGAGTTGGGACCCGAAGGAAACTTGGGCCTTGATTACTTGGTTGGTATTTGCTGCCTATCTCCACGCTCGTATTACTAAAGGATGGCAAGGACGACGACCTGCTATTTTGGCTGCTACTGGATTTTTTGTAGTTTGGGTATGTTATTTAGGAGTAAATCTTTTGGGTAAAGGTTTACATTCTTATGGGTGGTTTTTTTAGGACTTTAGGGAGTAGGGAGTAGGGAGTAGGGAAAAAAAAGATTAGCCTTAAAAGCGTACTTCACGCTTCCTAAAAAGTGCTGTAAGTTTTAATGGCGTACTGGACTGACACAGCTAAAATGGTGCAATAAGTGTAGGTTGGGTTGAGGGACGATCTTCGGAGCTTATCCGTTAGGATAAACCCAACATTAGTAAGGTTTTGTTGGGTTTCCCTTCGGGAAGCTACGCTAACACTGCCGTTCAACCCAACCTACATTTTTAGGCGTGTCAGTCTAGTACAACATGAATTTTAAGCATAGAAATTAATTCTTGTTGTGCGTTAATCCCACATTTTGCACTACAAAATGTAGTGTTTAATAAGGAGTCAGGAGACAGGAGACAGGAGACAGAATTTGAGCAGAAAATCATAGCTGCCGTGATTGAGTAATTAATCAAGCAAGTATTTGTGTTTAATTATTTACTAGATTATTTACTAGGAATTTGATCGACGAAAAAAGTAATTGAGATGATTTATATAGTATAAATACTTACTAAGCCACAGATTTTTATAGTACTTTTAATATTACAAATTAAAGTGCAGAATGTGCGTTAATTATTAAGGTAAGATTAGCAAACAAAAATCTGAGTGCTAATGGCGATAAATCTAGGGTAATAAAATATGGAATCTGAAGTTACTTTACTAAATAATGATGATGTTTTGTCTACGAGTGCTAGTCTTTTAATGTTTCAATGTACATTTCAAGTAAGTGAATATATAACGATGATTTTGGCTAGATTGGAGTCGGAAAATTTATTTGAAGAAGGGCTAGAATGTCAATTATTAAGACCTGGTGATTATTGGAGAAAAGGAAAGGTAAAATTTCGTTTAGAATTTTTTCCAGAAACTGAAAAAGATTTATCTGAAGCTGTCGATCCTATTTCTCAACCCTCAGCTTACCCCATATTAACTTCTGATGAACAGCCACAGAATGTAGGAATGTGGAGTTAATACATTGAAGGCAGAAGGCAGGAGGCAGGAGGCATAAGGGAAAATTGTACGGGGATCTAACCCCAAACAATTTTAAGCACCCCCGTTGACGGCTATCCCTTATAAGGAACTCCTGAAAACCTTGTGGGAAGCAGGGGAGCAGGGTACCCACCCCTCACCCCTCCCAGGAGGGGAAAAAGGAGAAAGGAGAAAGAATCAATTTAGATAGGAAAAACTACTTAAGTTATCAAAAAAAAAGTACTTTTTAGTACACTTTTTCTCTGACAAAAACCTTTTAAAGACTTGAACATAACTTGTCTATGCGTGTCAATTTTTATGTTAAGAAAGATGTTTATAAAGCATAGGTTGACGGTGGGGTATTAAACCCATAAGGGAAAAGATAAAAAGGGAATAGAGTTCAACAATTAATAATTACCTCTCCTTGAAAAGAAGAGGCTTTAAACCTTAATTACTCAGTAAAGAATTGATAAATAAGAGTGTGATAATTGATTTAATTTTTTATTATTGGAAAGAAAGAAGGAAGAAGGAAGACGGAAGAAGGAAAAAATAATTCTGTGCCAGCTCAAATAAAATTGGTATAAAACTTAAAACTTAATGCCGTAAGCATTTCCTGCGGGATGCTACGCTTACCAGCAATTAAGTAATGAATAATTAGGGTTTGCTGAAAAAGTCTTATGGGTGAGGATAGGAGACAGGAGACAACCCACCCCTAACCCCTCCCAGGAGGGGGAGACAGGAGAAATGGGAATTTAGATGAGGTAGGAGCTAAGTTTTGTAAGAATAATTTTTCTGCCATAATCATCCTAAAATACTAGCTTTTTGAGCTTTTTAGACCGAAAAGCTTGCACTTTTTAAAGGCCAAAATAAGGCTGAAACCAATATCAGTCAATACTTTGAGATTTAATCAGCAAGCCCTAATTACTTCTCAGGTTTAGTCCGGGGACTTTAGCAGTAACTTTTTATTTAAACTCAATTTCAAAAGTTGCTTTTACCTTCCCCAAAATTAATGGCTGATAGCTGACGGCTGTTTGCGCAGCATTCCGGAGGAAATGCTTACCTAATACCTATGACATTAGAGATATTTTAGCAATGGAAAATGAAGATAATTTTCAACAAAAACGTTGCTCAGAACTTTTACTATATCTGGCTTTAAATATAGAAGACTTCCAAATATTACCCAAAATAAGATTAGAAATAGACCTACCTCAGACAATTATAGACGACATAAGAAAGTATTTTTTTGACTTATAAATCTGCCTATGAATATACTAACCAGATATTCCTAGAAATTTACCAACCTAACGCCTAAAACCTAAAACCTAAAACTTAAAACCTATGGCATGAGAGATATTTTAGCAATGAAAAAAGCACAAAATTTTCAAGAAAAACGTTGCTCAGAACTTTTACTATATCTGGCTTTAAATATAGAAGACTTCCAAATATTACCCAAAATCAAATTAGAAACAGACCTGCCTCAGACAATTATAGATGGGATAAGAAAGTATTTTTTAACTTATCAATATGCCTGTAAATATGCTAACCAGATATTCCTAGAAATTTACCAACCTAAAACCTAAAACCTAAAACCTATGGCATGAGAGATATTTTAGCAATGGAAAAAGCACAAAATTTTCAAGAAAAACGTTGCTCAGAACTTTTACTATATCTGGCTTTAAATATAGAAGACTTCCAAATATTACCCAAAATCAAATTAGAAACAGACCTGCCTCAGACAATTATAGATGGGATAAGAAAGTATTTTTTAACTTATCAATATGCCTGTGAATATGCTAACCAGATATTCCTAGAAATTTACCAACCTGGTGCAATAAAAAAATACTGTCAACAAAGCAAAATAGGCAAAAAATTACCAACTGCTTTCTATATTCATATCTCTGCGGTGGCACAACTTCATCCTTTATTACGACTCTACGAAAATTTAGCTCACCATTTATATCTCAAATCAATTTCTCAGCAGAAAGATGATACAAAAATCAGCACATTAATTAAATTTAACTTTGATAAACCCACAATTTCTTATCTCCACTATCCAGACTTCGATATTCACCCCCATCCGGCTTTAAAAACTAGCATTTCCATCAACATGAATAGTGGAAAAGTTGAGTATAGAAACTACCACAATAGTAAAAACCCCCCTGTGCTGCATCGCAAAGAAACCTTTGTGAATACTGACTATCCCCACTACCAAAAATTTGCTCAACTGACAAGTGCTGAAGTGAAATTAGGACTGTTAGATAATACTCGCTTAATTGGAACTCGCCAAGGATGGTTAACACACCTAAAAAATCATGGAATTGAAATTAAAGACCATCATGTAATTCAGCATACTATTGAAATACCAATTCCCAAAATAGAGCGCCACAAAGCAGCGATCGCCCGTAAACAAATTTCTAAACCAGTACGTTTAGGTTTAGAAGCAAATCTCTTTACAGAAGGAACAACCTTTTTTGATTATGGTTGTGGTTATGGTGGGGATATTAAACATATTGCTCAAAAAGGTTATCAAAGTGCAGGATGGGACCCCTATTATTTGCCCGATAATGCTTGTATTGCTGCTGATATTGTTAATCTTGGTTATGTAATTAATGTAATTGAATCTTTAGCAGAACGTAGGGAGGCTTTGATTAAAGCATGGGAGTTGACTAAACAAGTTTTAATTGTTTCCGCTATGGTATTAATTGATGACCATAAAACCCAGGATAAACTTGGTTATGGAGATGGCATAATTACAGCTCGTAATACTTTTCAAAAATATTATGAACAGGAAGAATTAAAGTCTTATATTGACCAAGTTTTGAATGTAGATTCTATCCCTATAGATTTAGGTATTTTCTTTGTATTTAGAGATGAAACACAGGGACAAAATTTTCGAGCATCTCGATTAAAAACTCGTTTATCTACCCCTAGAATTAACTCTCAAAATCAGAAATTTGTAGATTATGAAGAACAGCTTATTCCTTTGATGAATTTTATGAGCGATCGCGGTCGTCTTCCGGTGAGAGGAGAAATTGCTGAAGAGGCAGATTTAATTGCAGAATTTGGCAGTTTTCGTCGTGCATTTCGAGTAATTCTGCAAGCTACAAATCCTCTAGAATGGGACAAAATAACGGATAAACGTCGCCAAGATTTGTTAGTATATTTAGCTTTAACTAAATTTGGCAACCGTCCTAAATTTTCCCAATTAGCAGAAGTCGTCAGAAATGATATTAAAGCTTTATTTGGTAATTACACTCAAGGCTGTACATTAGCGGATTTAATGTTATTTAGTTTAGGTGATTCTGAATTAATTAATAAATGTTGTAAAAATAGTTCTATTGGTTATAAAACTTCTAACTCTCTGTTAGTTCATGTTTCTGCTGTAGCAAAACTCGATCCGTTATTACGACTTTATGAAGGTTGTGCTAATCGTACAATTGGTAGATTAAATGAGGCAACTATCATTAAATTTCATACAAAATTACCGATAATATCCTATTTGTTTTATCCCGACTTTGATACAGAAGCTCATCCAGTTTTGCATACAAGTATGCACATTAATTTACGAGATTTAAGTGTCAGTTATCAGAGTTATACAAATGAATATAATCCGCCAATTTTACATAGAAAAGATGCTTTAGTAACATCAGATTATCCAGAGTATGAAAAATTTGTTAAACTCACACAACAAGAAGAAGATAGAGGACTATTAAATGACTTGAAAAATATTCAAAACCGCATTGGTTGGCTCAAATGTTTAGAAGAAAATTGTACAGAAATTAAAGGTCATCGTGTTTATTGGCGCACTAATGTTAACCCTTATCGCTTAAAAATATTAAAATCTGCTCATGCTACTAGGAAACGAGAAAGAAAAAAACAACTATAGCGCTAGGGAATAGGGAATAGGGAATAGGGAATAGGGTTTTCGGTGCGGAAACCTTCAGCGAACAGGATGGGAAAATTTCCTAACCAATTCTTGTAATGCTATAAATCAGGAATGAATAAGCTATTGACTGAAGATGTTTTATAGTATTTCTCGGCGTTGGTGAATTTATACCATTTTGAAAAAAGAATGTTACGAATAATAAGAATCATAAATAAACTTTCAAATAAAGTCTATTTGACGAAAAAGATAATTTACAACATCAAAAATGGTATTAAATATATCCATTCATAATTCTGAATTCTGAATTCTGGATTCTAAGAAATACCCTAGCTATTTGTAGCAAACATTTATCAATTTGGTATTAGTTATGATTTTCGTGCTTAGGGAACAGGAAATAGGTAGGGACGTTGCATGCAACGTCCCTACAGTAAAGATTAGTTCCTTCATGGAGTGTGCTACGGCGCATAACTATCGTTAACACCCCTACTCCCTACTCCCTACTCCCTACTCCCTACTCCCTGTTCCCTAGAGCAATAAAACTTTGTACCTCATCAATTTGATAACTGCTGTAAAATAGTTAAGTCAAATATAACTAGAAAGCAATGAATAAATTATTTGAAAAAATAAATACTCAAGTAACGATTTTAGGAAGTCTTATTGCTATCCTTTGGATTTTACAAATTATTAATTCTGAACTTTTAGCAGGAACATTGAACAATTATGGCGGAATTCATCCTCAAAGTTCTATAGGATTTACACTAATTAGGAGTATTTTTTTAGCTCCATTTTTGCATGGTAGTTATGCTCACTTAATGGCTAATATTCCCCCATTAATTATTCTCGGTTGGTTAATTATGTTACGGGGATTTGATGATTTTTTCTTTGTGAGTATCGTTACTATAATAGTTAGTGGTTTAGGTATTTGGTGTGTCGGTGCTCCTAATTCTGTTCATATTGGTGCAAGTGGATTAATTTTTGGTTATTTTGGGTTTTTGCTACTCCGAAGTTTATTTGATTTCAGTGTTCTATCAGTAATATTCGCCTTAACTGCTGGTTTTCTTTATAGTGGTTTAATCTGGGGTATTTTGCCTTCCGATCCTAATATCTCTTGGGAAGCACACTTATTTGGTTTTTTGGGTGGAATATTCGCAGCTCAACTTTTGGGTAAACGTAAAAAAAATACTTAGGGTTTGCTGATTAAATCTCAAAGCACTGATATGTAAAGTCTTTTTCATTAATTGATAATGGATAATGGATAATTGATAATTGATAATTACCTCTGGTTAAAACCGTTACGGAATTGAAAATAAGGAAATATTATTTCTTCTCTTGGTTGATTGGATATGGTTAGGAAACCCATCCATCCCTCAACCGCTTTTTTCCCCTTAAAAGGGGAGGCTTTAAACCAGAATTGTTTAATTATTAATAATTAATAATTAATAATTCGGTAAGCATTCAGCTAATAGCTGAATGCTTATATTAGCCTTTTTAGGTATTGAAAAAGTATAGCAATGTGCGCTGGCATATTTAGGGCTTGCTGATTAAATCTAAAAGCATTTACAGATAAAGCTTTTAGCCTTTTTTGGTCTAGAAATTGTACCAGGTTTTTAGCTCAAAGAGCTGCATAAAGGAGCGGATTTTCGGGTGAGGGGGGCAGAACAATCACTCTTGCTATCAGAAAAGAGGGAGTAGGGAACCCACCCCTCGCCCCTCCCCCTCCGGTGGAAGGGAAGAATTGATAATTTCTTTGGGATAATTGATTTTATTTTTTATTATTGGATAAGTATGATAATTTAGGGGAAAAGACTATGAAATACTTGACAATATGACCAAACTTGTACTCCTCAATATTTTTCTCTGGCGACAATGAATTAGCCCTGACTTTCAACAATTATTAATTATTGCTCTGCTGATTAAATATAAAAGTCTTTACTGATATTGGTTTTAGGCTTTTTAGGTAGTGAAAAAATACCCCTGAACTCCCCTAAGAATGCTCAAAAATTAAGTATTTGGGTAAGAATAGGGTAGACTTGGGCCTGGGATAATTTTTCTTTTGTATGTCTTCTACAACCCCTGATTCCTCTTGAGTTTTCACTACTCCCTACTCCCTACTCCCTACTCCCTACTCCCAGTCGAGCGCAAAAAGACTTTTTCAGCAAGCCCTAATTATTAATTATTAATTATTAATTATTAATTATTAATTGTTGAAGCCTTCCTTCTTCAGTAAAATAAGGATAAAAAAATGTCGATAAACTGCCCAGTGTGTGGCGCAGAAAATTCTGATACTGCCATTACCTGCCTCGCTTGTGGTTGCCCTTTAACTAATATAAATTCTGTAGGATATCAACTTCCTAGTGGCACTTTACTCCAGCAAGGTAAATATAGAATAGAAAAAACATTAGGTGAGGGTGGTTTTGGCATTACTTACAAAGCAACTGATTTAGAAAATTTTACTGATGTTGCTATTAAAGAACTTTGCCCAGATAAATTTCTGAGACATGGCATAAATATTATTTGGCCTCCCTCTATTACTGCCAAAATTAAGCAGGAACAAATCCAAAAATTTAAGATAGAAGCAGAATATTTACAAAAATGTATCCATCCCAATATTGTCAGAGTCATTAATTGGTTTGAAGCTCACAATACAGCTTATTTAGTAATGGAATTTGTCAGAGGTAAACCTCTATCTAAAATTTTGCAAGAAAAAGGTAAACTGCCAGAAAATATTGTCAAAAAATATTTTATTCAAATAACCGAAGCTTTACAATTGGTTCATGCCAATAACTTCCTACATCGCGATATTAAACCGGATAATATTATTATTAATTCCCTAGATAAGGCTATCCTGATTGATTTTGGTTCCGCCAGAGAATTTTTGGCAGGTTTCACTAATAAAATGACCTCCATGCTGACGCCTGGATATGCACCAATAGAACAATATACTAACTTCGGCAAACCCAATCCTAGTACAGATTTATATGCTGTTTGTGCTTCAATTTATCATGCTTTAACAGGTAAATTACCAGTAGCATCACCTGGTAGATTAAGTTCAGAAACTTTGATTTCTCCACGGCAAATAGAACCATCGATTCGTCCCGAAATAGAACAAATTATTTTAACAGGAATGAAGATGGAAATAGAGGAACGTTTTCAAAGTGCTGAGGAATTAATTGATGCCCTTAAAGATAAGTTTATTTCTCAAGAATTAAGGCAAGCTAGAAAGGTTTTAAAACAAGGAAATTTGACAGAAGCAGTCACTGCTTATCAACAATGTTTGTTAAAAGAACCCGATAATGGCATAGCAGCAGTAGAGTTGGCAATGATATTAGTTTATATTGACGATCGCCAAGGTATTTTTGCTGCCGAGCGAGCTATTAAAATTAATCCCAATGATGGTAGAGGTTATGGAGTTTTAGGATTGATTAATTGTCGTCAAGAAAATTGGATACAGGCAGTTCAACAGTTAGAAAAAGCTGTAAAATTATCTCCAGAAGAATCCTGGATACAGGCTAACTTTGCTTGGAGTTTAGCAAAAATGTCTAGATGGAAGGAAGCATTAATAGTATGCGATCGCTCCTTAAAAATAGATAGTAATTCTGCTTTTGCATTAGGGTTAAAAAGCTGGATTTTAGCTAATAAAAAACAATGTTCAAGAATTTAGAATTTAGAATTTAGAATTTAGAATTACCTCTTAAATTTTTTTATTTGTATCTGCGAAAAAATTGAAGCTCTTCTGCTTTCCTTTAAGGAATCCATTTCATTTATTACTTTATTTACCAAACTTAAAATATTTTTGACTTCCTTATGCTCTACTCCTATTTTTTCCTTAAAATTGGGAATTTTTATGCCATTACTAGCTTCATTTAACAAGTTATTTAATAGAACGATTTCAAGTTTGGATAAGCTAATTATTATCTGGCTTTCACCAGACTCTTTAATTTCTTGCAGAATAGATTCAAAGAAACCACTAGCTAGCCTTGGAGATACGGTAACTCTTGTTTCAAAACCACCGTCTTCTAGGACAAGCTGAACTTCTTTAAGAATATTTTGAAAAATTTCTATATCTTCAAGCGATAATTGAATTTCTGCTTTTTTATATGTTATTTGAGCAATCTTCATCAGAATTTTTATACTTGATAATGTAGCAATATTTTATCAAATTAGTATAAGAGCTTTATTGTCATTAATTAAGCGGAGATGATATTAACTGTTTAAATTCATTAATATTACCTTTTTTATGGGAGCATAGAAAAATTTAAAATGGAATTTCTTCATCAAAACCAGACTCATTTTCCCGTTCTTGAGATTCGGCAAAAATTGCCTCTGCTTGTTTAATTTTTTCAAAAATTGTTGCCCTAGAATAAGGTCGTTTTTTCATCAGTCGATTAATTTTATATTTAGCTTTAATTGCCTCTCGATATTCTTGAGAAATAGTTTCTTTCGGCCAATTCAGATCACTAGCTTTGATAATTGGTAGTCGAGAACCTAATTTTTCTATTGGCATTTCTGGTAATCGTAAGAGAAAATATTCTCGTCTACGTCTGATATTTTCAGCTCGATTTTCAATTTCTGCTAATACACCTAATAACTGACTAGGATGATGTTCAGAAATAGCGACTAGAACCTCAATATCATCTAAGGGAATACCTAAACTTTTTGCTTTGACTAAAAATTCATCTGGAATATGATTTATGATGGGAGGATTAATGGCAGCAGAGATTTCTGCCATAGCTTTTTTGATAGTTTCTTTAGCAAATTCAACTGTTTGATGATTAGCTTGACTTGTCGATTTTTCACTGACAATATCTTCTAATTGTTGGGTAGCATTTGTTAATAACTGAATTGCTTTTTTGAGATGTTCGTAATCCATTTTTACCGAATAATTAAGGTTTAAAGCCTCTCCTTTATAAGTCAAAATTCAAAAGTCAAAAGTCAAAAGTCAAAAGTAAGAAGTAATAAGAATTTCAAGGAGAGGTAATTATTAATTAGGGTTTGCGCTCAAAAGTCTTTTTGTTGAGGTAGGAGTCAGGAGACAACCCACCCCTCGCCCCTCCCAGGAGGGGGAGACAGGAGAAATGGCTTGGGAGCGAGGAGGTAGGAGTAAGAATTTTCCCAAGATTGTTCTGC
>NZ_JAAHHG010000269.1 GCF_010692555.1 Okeania sp. SIO3B5
TAATCCCAGACTTATTGGTTCCCGAGCTCTTCCGATCTGGAGTTTTTGGACAAACATAGTGTTCCCTATTCAATTCCAAGGAGCTTAGAGAATTCTGGAAGCTCAAATTACCAAATTGCTGAAGGAATTGGAGATTTTTTTAAACAGGTGAATAATAAAATACAATCACTTAAGTTAAGTGAGCAGTTGCAGTTTAAGGAAAAACTTATAAGTGATTTGTGGCTAAAAAATCATAGCAGTAAAACTATTGAACTTCCTTCTGAGGGAAGTCCAAATAATCCTATTTTAGCGGAACAAGATAATAGAATTTCTACTTTAGAGAATACAATACAAACATTTGTAGAAAATACCGTACAAACATCGCTACGGCGTCCTAGTTATCATATAGAAATAGAAAATTATCAAAATAAAGGAGACACTTTTATGGCTGATACCACTAACAATGACTTTAGCAGTGGAAATTTTTCTCAAGGAGTTGTCAATGTTGACAAATCTCAAGGTAACCGAGTAGACGGACCAATTTATGCCAACCATGTAGGCGGAATAATTAACAATTATCCTGCCGAACAAAAGCAAAACTTAGCAGATGCAGCAGCAGAAATTCAAGAGCTTTTACAACAACTCGAACAAAATTATCCCAATGCAACAGAAATTGAAAAACAGAGTGCTTTAGCTGTAACTTTACAACAGGAAATTCAGCAAAATCCCACATTAAAAGCCAGACTAATTAACGCTCTCAAAGAAGGAGGAATCGAAGCATTGAAAGTATTATTTGGTCCTATTGGAATTCCCATTGAAATGGTCAAAGGTTGGATCGAGGCAGAAGCTTCATAGTTGATCCAAAAAGTAGGTGGTGGGTACATATTTATCCACCGAATGTTAATGGAACATTTTGCTCAAATGACTAATAAATAACAAAACAAACATTAACTATCAATATATAATTGTTTAACCGGATTTGATATAACTCAACTTGCCAAGACTATAGCAAACTCCTAAAAACTATCAACGGCAATAATCAGAACGACGAAAAATTAATAATTAAAAACATGGTTGAACTAGAAATACTTAAAAAACTCCAAGGAACATCTATCGAAGAACGCATACTGATTATTGAAGCAATTCTACAAACAGTTAAAAATGATATGCGCTCAACTTCCTTAAAACAGCTTTCCTCAGAAGAGCGGCCTTTGCGAGGGAAAGTCATTAATTACGATCAACCTTATGAAGCAGTAGCTCTAGAAGATTGGGAAAAATTAACATGATTATTCTAGATACTCATATCTGGATTTGGTGGGTTGATGAAAATCCTAAACTGTCTCCCCAAAACCTAGAAATTATAGAGGCAAATAAAGTAAGTGGTGTAGGAATTAGTATTATTTCTTGTTGGGAAATTGCCAAATTAGTTGAGAAAAATAGATTAACTTTTGAGTGTTCTGTAGAAGAATGGCTCAAACTCGCCCTCAATTATCCTGGTGTTCAATTGCTAGAGTTAAGCCTACAAATTATTATACAATCTACTCGACTATCTGGATTTCATGCCGATCCAGCTGACCAAATTATTGTAGAAACAGCTCAAGTTCATGACTCATTATTAGTCACTCAAGACCAAAAAATATTGAATTATTTTCAAGGACAAACACCATGAAAATTAATATAGATTGCAACAGGAGGTTTATAACTGTTAACTATAATCCGTAATAATCAACAATTATTTTTTATATGCGGAATAGTAAAATATTTCCACTGCCACTAAACTATAAATATTGTGAAAACAGACAGTATTTTCTATCAAATATTTCTCAACTTTCCGACAATCTTCTTTGAACTAATTAACCAACCCAATACCAATACTCAAACTTATGAATTTACCTCCCGTGAAGTCAAACAACTATCTTTTCGTTTAGATGGTTTATTCTTACCAACTGACAATAACCCCAATAAACCCTTTTATCTCGTTGAAGTCCAATTTCAACCTGACGATAATCTCTATTACCGTCTCTTTGCCGAATTATTTCTCTTTTTACGACAATATCAACCCCCCAATCCTTGGCAAGTAGTTGTTATTTATCCTAGTCGTAGTATCGAAAGGGAACAAGATCGGCACTTTGGCAATATTTTAGCGTCAAGTCAAGTCCAACGGATTTATTTAGATGAATTGGAAGAAACTGTAAGTGGTTCATTAGGGATAAGAGTTGTTAAACTGGTGGTAATTAAGCCAGAAAATCAAGCGATTAATTTGGCTAAATCTTTAATTTCTCAAGCAAAACAGGAAATTACTGAGCAAAAAATTCAACAAGATTTAATTGACTTGATTGAAACAATTATTGTTTATAAGTTACCTCAAAAAACCAGAAAGGAGATTGAAGCAATGTTAGGTTTAAGTGAATTGAAAAAAACTAAAGTTTATCAAGAAGCTTTTGCTGAAGGTAAAGATGAAGGCAAAGTTGAAGGCAAAGTTGAAGCCAACTTAAAAACTGTATCTAATATGATTCGTTTAGGTTTGAGCTTAGAAATTATTGCTCAATCATTAGAGTTATCTTTAGAGGAAGTTCAAAAATTAGTCAAACAAACTGAAACAACAGATTGAATATTTTGGCAATTTAATTAATCTAATCAAATCTCAATAACTGAAAAGAAAAGGAGGTACAAAAATTATGTGTGTAACTTGCGGTTGTTCTGATAATAGTCAAACTACTATTACTAATGCTCAAACAGGAGAAAAAATGTCTTTAAATAACCATAATTCCCATACTCATACCCTGCCAGATGGCACTGTTATTACTCACACTCATTCTCATACTAATACTCACGAACATCCCACCTCTCCCCATGAAAATAATCATCAGCATCAAAAGTCTGAAATTCATGCAAAAATGCACGGAACTACTATTAGTTTAGAACAAAAAATTTTACTGAAAAATGACCTTTTAGCTGCTCAAAACCGAGGTTGGTTTAAAGGTCGAAATATTCTGGCATTAAACTTAGTTAGTTCTCCTGGTTCTGGCAAAACAACTTTATTAGCTCGGACGATTAATGATTTAAAATCTGAGTTAACATTTAGTGTCATAGAAGGCGACCAAGAAACTATTAATGATGCAGAAAAAATTCGCCAAACTGGTTGTAAAGTTGTACAAATTAATACTGGTAAAGGCTGTCACCTGGAAGCTGCAATGGTAGAGAAAGGTTATACAGAATTAAACCCTCCTTTAAATTCAGTTTTAATGATTGAAAATGTGGGTAATTTAGTTTGCCCGGCTTTATTTGATTTGGGTGAAAATTCTAAGGTCGCCATTCTATCAGTAACTGAAGGAGAAGATAAACCAATTAAATATCCCTATATGTTTAGAGAAAGTCAGGTAATGATTCTGACTAAAATTGATTTATTGCCTTATGTACAATTTGACGTTAATCGTTGTATTGAATATGCAAAACAGGTAAATCCTAATATTAAGATTTTTCAGGTTTCTGCCACAAGTGGGGAAGGTTTAAATGATTGGTATGAGTGGTTAAAAAATCAAATTATTCTTTAAAAGAGGGAGTAGTTAAATAATTAATAATTAATAATTAATAATTAATAATTAATAACTGGAGAGTACAAAGTTATTCCAAAAAACTATTTGCTTTAAAGGCTGAAAGTATTACTGGAAAAAGCTTACAGTACTTACAGCTTTGAATAAAGAGTTTTTCACCCTTAGATCGCTGAAAGCCTTAGCTAGCAATAGTTATTCCTAGAACTTTGCACTGTCTAGTTAATAATTAATAATTAATAATTAGGGTTTGCTGAAAAAGTATGAGTGGTAGGGGGTAGAATCCAGAATCCAGAATCGGTGAAGTCAGGAGGAATGGGAATTATAGAAGAAGTAGCCAGAAAAACCTTCCCTTAGTTTTCTTCCCCTATCTTGCTGGAAATCCTAGATTTTTGAACCATTACCACCTAAAAGCTAGCATTTTATTAGCACATAAATTAGCTAAAACACCTATCTGTAAAGAGTTTGAGTTTTATTCAGCAAGCCCTAATTAATAATTAGAGGGTATCTGTAAATAAAATATTAAATCCTGGTGTAGGGTTGGATTGGGCAGATTACATGGTTAAAGTTAATAGTTAGCTTTGTGATTCGCCGTAATATCATGTCCGGTTGAACAGTTATAAATAAATAACGACGGAGGAGTCAGGAGTCAGGAGTCAGGAGTCAACCCACCCCTAACCCCTCCCAGGAGGGGAAGACTGAAGTTGGAAGAAGGAAGAAGAAGAACTGGAGTTGAAGGAGAAAGTTTTTTGATCACGCTATTATCCGGACATGATATAACCCAGTAAAACGTAAACTTTTGAGCATCTCTTAAGATTTATTTTACAGATACTTTCTCAGGATTTAGGGGAGTTATAGAAGAGGTAGTCGTTGATCATGGTTTCTTGATTTGTCTGCCATAATCGTCCCAAGAATACTAGCTTTTTGCAGCTCTTTCCACCGAAAACAGGCGCACTTTTTTAGACTAAAAAATACTACAACCAATATCAGTCAATGCGCGCGATATTTAATCAGCAGAGCAATAATTAATCAGCACTCCTGAATTCTGACTCCTGACTCCTGACTCCTGAATTCTGAATTCTGAATTCTGAATTCTGAATTCTAACTCCTGACTTCTTTAATACTTCTATAAACTGGGCAAATAAACCACACGGAAACCTCTGTTATTGCTGCAGAAGCCGGCATCTCCCCAGAGACGGAAGGCACTCCGACAATTCCCTGGTTCATCTTCCCAATACCCACCACGAAGCACTCGTATCTTACTATCCCCTTTAGCTTCCCAAGCACTACCATCATTAGGGGCACCTTCATAATTATCATGCCTAATATCCTGACACCACTCCCACACATTCCCGTGCATATCAAATAAACCAAAAGCGTTAGGAGGAAAAGTGCCCACATCAGTTGTCTCTCCTCGATATTTGCCTTTAGGGGCATCGCCATAGGAATAGTTGCCATTATAGTTAACTAAATCAGTCGTTATAGTTTCCCCAAAATAAAACGGTGTGTTTGTACCAGCGCGACAAGCATATTCCCACTGACTCTCACTAGGTAGTTTGTAAGTTTTCCCAATTTTTTTTGATAACTTTTGACAAAATGTTGTAGCGTTATGCCATGTTACAGTTTCGACTGGGCGCTTTCCTCCTTTAAAATGAGAGGGGTTTTTACCCATAATGGCTTGATATTGGTCTTGAGTAATAGGATATTTACTCATATAAAAAGGTTGGATAGTAACTTCATGTTGGGGAGTTTCAGGACTATCTGCTTCTACTTCATTTTTTGCCGAACCCATAACAAAACTACCCCCAGGAATAGAAACCATTTCTAACATTACACCTTTACCCAAATCTTCAGTAAAAAATACTGCTTCATGGGAACTACGATTAATTTCTTCACCTTTGCTGTTTACGGTTATTACATCAAATGGTTTTGGTGCAATTGGTTTCAATACTAACTTCACTTTTAAATTAGCATCTGCTTTTCCTTTAGTAATATAAAGATTACCTTCCCCCTCGAAATTAAAACCTACTTCTACTTCAGCTTGTTCAATTTCCATATCTTTATTAATTTCTTGCCAAGCTTCAGCAATGGGGCGACTAATACTAACTAATACAGGTTTAACTTGTGCAAAACTAGATTTAACATTTTTAACAGCATTAGTAGAAATCGGCTTTGCTTCATTATCTGGAACTTCAGCTTCAACCAAAATCCCATCTTCCAGTTGAATTAATCTGGTGGCCATATATGTTAATTCCTGAATTTAACTGCTATTATAATTTAAACATATTCCAGTAATTTGCTATATAAATTTTGAATAACTGTAAGCATTCAACAATCAGCTATTAGCTATCAGCTATTGCTTTGAACACAAATTCCTATTTTCTGTATAGCGCTAGGGAATAGGGAATAGGGAATAGGGAATAGGGAACAGGAAATAGCAAACTTTAAAAGGGTTTTAGGATTGAAAAATGTCCTAACCAATTATTGTAGTACTATATAAATAAGGTTGATTTGCGCAAGTCCTGTACATAATTAAATGATTGAACAACTATAGCATTATTTTTGGACATTACCATTACAATGCAGCGCGATCGCAACTCAAATAAAAAAATTATCAACTTCATAACTTGTGACTTAATGAAAGGGGTTCAAATCCAAGTATTAGTAGATGCAACTAACCTTGCTGAAATACCTCATTTGCTTCAGAATAGTGGTTAACTAAACTCCTTGCGATGGTTGCTAGTGTTAGTTACTAATTTTCTGACAAAGAAATATTACGAAACTCAACCTTGATATCGTTTTTGTAGTAAGAACTTCTCAACAACGAACTAATTTGAAGACCTTCTATCTTGTTGACTTGAAGTTGCACATTATCAAAAGTAATGGTAGCTTCTATGGGTACGTCTTTGATCAAATTGCTTTTAACATAGCTCGTGTCACTATTTGTTCCTAATTTAACACTTGTTGCTAAATATTTTTTATCTGCCTCAAATATCCTGCTTTTTCTACCACCAGAATTTGAATACAAGTAGAACTCAACGTTTTCTCGTTTACTTGTAATTAATAGAGTACAACTAATTGTTTGACTAATTGAACCGACATTAGATTTTTGGCAACCCTTAAGTTCATAGATAAGACCTTGAGCTTCAAAGGATGTTGCAGGAATTTCAGTGATTTCAGCTATTTTAATCAAAATTGCTTCAGTTGAAGCAGTTGTAAAAGTCGTCGAATATTTGTTTTCATTGTTGATTTTTTGTACCCTCTTCTCTAGCTCATCCTTTGCAATTTGATAATCTTCTAGTTGATTTTTCAGTTCAGTTCGATTAGCTTGTAGTTTCTCAACTTGTCTAAGCTTATAACTGCCAAAAGCTGCTAAGGGAGCTACGAAAATTATTAGTATCAGGGCAAAATTCAAATAATTTTTCCATTGCCGTTTTTTAAACTCTCTACTAACTTGTTTAGAAATCTCCTCAATGTCATTTTTACGAAGAACATCTGATAATCCTAGTTCTACTAGACTCTCCTGAACAGAATCAATTGTACTTCTTCCTTCAAGCTGATTTCTCCTGCCAGAAAGTGTTTCTACTAAATTTTTAAATTTGTCCTTACTCAAACTATTTTTTAAACTTATTTGCTTGACAACAGATGAACCATGTCCTTTGTTGTCAAAAGCTTTATACTGTTTATGATGGTTTGGGAAAGCTTGCCAATTAATCCCATTTCTAAATATCAAGTCAATAGTTTCTTGAGATTTTCTGATTAACTTCTCAAAGTCTCCAGGTTCAAAATAAGTGTTTTCTTTAAGGGGACGACGTTCTTTGAATATAAATTTTTCTTTTTTATTCCCTATTGTTCTCAGAAAAATATAATCGCACTTAACATTTTCAAAACTGGTGTGAAAATTAATATGCCAATCTTCTATACAAGCACCTGTTAAATTTGCTTCTTTAAAATTTGTCTCTATGGCTTGAACTAATAGAAGATTAGCTCCAGTAAGGTTAGCTCCACTGAGGTTAGCTCCACTGAGATTAGCTCCAGTAAGGTTAGCTCCACTAAGGTTACTATTTGCAAGATTAGTATCTTTTAAATTAACATTCCTTAAATTAGAAAAACTGAAATCTGCACCACTTAAATCATCTTCACTCAAATCCTCATCACTTAAATCAACTCCAACATAATCTTCTGCCAAATTAAGTCCTGCAACTTTCGCTAATTCTGATAGCTTACCTGTTGGTTCAGATTCAATTTCTTGAAAAAGAGCACCTAGCTCTTCAGGAGTTAGAGGGTTTTTCATATATCAACTCTACTTTACTCAAATATTCTTTAAGCTTTGGTTCTAGGACTTGTTTAAAGAATACACGAATTTTTGTTTCTTTTTCTTTAGAGGGAGTCCAATCATCCCAAGCGCCATCTTGAGCAGTTATTTCTATATCGTTTGTATTTACTTGAATTTCAAAGGTAGCACAAAGAGTATAGCGATTGCCTAATTTATTGAGAATATATCCCAGTATTTCATCTTTAAGCGTACCATTTAAAACTTTTGATTTCTCTTGATTAGCTTTAAATTCCCAACAAGGAGTCCTATCATTTCCTGTAGCACTTATAATCCAATTTTTTTTCTGAGTTTTAATAAATTTACGTTCACTCATAGGCATTACCCCATTGTGAAGATTAAACCTTAATTTGCCATGCTTTATGCCAAATCTGATATAACTTTTTTGATTATTTTTATAGATAATTTCTTCATCACATTCACCAAAACTAATATCTAATACAATACCAATTGCTTGACTTTGATTAATTTCTTTTTGTGCATCTCGAAAAAAATCTAATTGAACATAAACTAATTCCCCATTATACTTTTGATCTACTTTTTTTTGATATAATCCTCCTCAATTATGCGAACTATATCTTGATTCGGGACTTTTTCCACTCCCATTTCTTCTTTTGGTAACAGCGTTGGTAAAGGAACTTTAGGATTTTTTTTTATTTCTATAAAATTTTTGACCCGGACATAAGTTCTGCTTTCCCGATTTTTAAGCTTGCAAATTGAAATATGGTCTTCATCCAATGGTATTGGAATCACACCTTTAATGCCAGGATCTGCGCTAGTTTTATCTACCACTAAAACACCAACATTGCTCCAGTAAGTTTTTTGCTCTTCACAATAAACTTGTATAGGAATCTTACTTAGCTTTTTTTGATTCCGATGAACATTTGTTAGCTCTCGCAACCGTGGATGGTGAGCTTCCAATTCATCAATGCTAACGGTAGTTTGGAGAACCCAACCCATATACTTAACCAAATTGGCTATATTAGCTCCAGAATGGGGTGTAGAAAAGAAAACAATACCTTTAGTTTGGTCTAAAATTGCTTTCCATTCTGGAATCCCATAATCTATTGCATGACGCAGCATCTGTTTTACCAAAAGTCCTCCCATGCTGTGGGTAATAAAAAATAAGGGGCGATCGCCAATTTTGTAAGAGTCAAGAACTGCCAGAATATTAGTAGCGCGATCGGCTAGAGGCATTGTAGTACCTTTCCACTCAAAAGATTTTAGGTTGTATTCTAGAGACCAAATGCCCATATCTGGTAAATCTTCTCCCAACCAAGCAGGCCAAAAATTGTCATCATCACTTTTTTCTTGAGGATGCCAAGTTTTACGAGGGTGTCCATCCAACCCATGAACAAAAATTACATCTCCAGTACGGTTTTGGTTATCACAGCCAGATATTTGTATGATTCTTGATTCACTCATAGTATGCAACTAGATTTTTGTTTCTCCTGTCCTGTATTAGTAGAAAATTGACTTAAGACGAGCTTAACTAACCTGGTAGTTAAAAATGCCGATTTTTTTATTATCTGGACTTACGCATAACCACCACATATAGTAAGAGCAAACGGCCATTCGCCCCTACAGATAGTATATAATTTTGTATTTTGCGTAAGTCCTGATTATATATTCTATTATTAATAGACATCACCGGAAACTAAGTTTTTTTCTTGGTATTACAAGGGTTTGAGATTAATTATCAGAGAGGTCTAATGCTTTTTATCTTCTGATAATTCGTTGAGTTTATAAGATGTTTTACTAACAATATTAAAATTTTCTGAAGGAATAATTTAATTTCAAACTTAACGAGACATTTAAAGTTGTTGACGTAAAGTTTTTTTAGCATTTGACGCTCTTGACGTGGGCCATACGGGTTTAGATTTTAGATTCTATAGAGACGTTCCGGCGGAATGTGTCTATTTTTTTTGACCTAAATTTCCTATATCTCTTGATATAGCTACCTTTTAACATCCTGAAAAAATTTTTCTCCCACCCCCTTGACACTTCATGTATTATTTATGTAGTATATAAATGTGGCAGTCAAAGGAGAAGTAAATAACCTCTAGACAAAAAAGCCATATCTGCACCTTGAAAACTAAATAATTAATCGGAATTTTCACCAATATCCATCAGGTATTACACGAAACCTGAATTGCATAAGCTATTACTTTACCGAAAAATTCAGGTATAAATCCTCTCCATTCATGGAGAAAAAAGCGGTCGATTTTCGCAGCTTCCCGTAGGGTTGGATGGCGAGGAAACCCGCTCTTGCAGAGCCGCTCCGCTGTTAGCGTTTGCGGTAGCATTCCGGAACGGAAAGCTTTGCGGTAGCAAACGCCATATCCATGAGAGCAAGAGAAGAAAAAAATCCTTTGATCTAATCCTGTTCTTTATAAAAAGAGGTAATTCTAAATTCTAAATTCTAAATTCTAAATTCTTGAAACTCATGGAATTTTAGGTTGGTTTAAATCTGGTAAATTTCAAGATTATCAATTTTTTATCGACCACAAAGAAGCAGAAAATCAACTAAAAAAATATTCTGCTTTCTCAAATAAAATAACAACAGAAATTAGTAAAGTTCAAGAAGAATATCATCTAGAAAGACGATTCATGTTGTAACAAATAATATTCAAAAAATTAGGAGGTGTAGATATGGTTCATATTAGATTTGAAGGACGTTCTTATGATGTTACAGAAAATCAATTAGGCATCAGAGAAAATATGACTGAAAATACTATTAAAGAACGCCTAGCTCAATATTTTGATGTGGGTAAAGAACGCTTTAATTCCTACGTTTTAGACCATCGTCCCAGTGGAGACTTAATTGTTCGTCCCGAAGCTGTTTATGGTTAAATAAAGCTTCCTTATTAATAGGAATATCTAATCAAAAAAAATTGGGTCTAAAACCCCGCCTTGATCGGCGAAACGTTTTTGGAGCGTTGCTCTAATCCCCGTTACAAAAACAACTTCTGACTTCTGACTTCGTTATGTTCCGCACCCTAACTTGTAAAGCGTACATACATATGGTTTGCTAAACCAAAGGTTATAGGTTCGACTCCTATCGTCCCCGCTATTTTTAGGGGATGTAGCTCAATGGATAGAGCATTAGTATTTCTTTAAAACGCTTTATTGACTTGTGCGGAGCATAATAATAGTAGTTGAAATTCACTTCGTGCCCTAACAAAAAAAGCTTACATACTAGCTCATTGGTAGAGCATTTGTCTCAAGAACAAAGTGTAGCAGGTTCAAATCCTGTGTATGAATCAACAGCTTTTTTGACTTGCACGAGGTGATTTTTAACTACTTGAATTAAGCAGAGCAAAGATTTTTTAAATAGATGTACGGATAATTATATAGAAGTCGTTAGAAGAAAATATCAAATTTTTGAAATAAGTATAATCTCTTAAAAATAGAATGCTAACTTTGTACCCTAACAAATAAAGCATACATACATTACCCCTATCACGGGTCAATATTCGGGTAACCGAAATGACAGTATAAACTGCTTTTTTGACTTGTACAGAGTTATTATTGAGCTAACTCAAAAAAGGCAAAAATTTACATTATTTTTTTGACATAAAAAATAGTCTATTAAAAAAAATGCGTTACTTTTTAGAGATATATAAAATTTAGGGAAATTTTACCAAAAAATGAAATCTAAAGCCTCCCCTTTTAAGGGGATGAAAAAATATTTAGTTCAGTATTTCAAGCCTCCAGCTTTAGTCGGTGGTACTGATAACTGATAACTGATAACTGATAACTGATAACTGGTAACTGAAATGACTTCGCACCCCAACTGATAAAGTATACATACATTTCCTAACGGTCTTAAGGTAGCGATGTTTGGGCGACCGAAATAGCGAAGCTTTTTAAGTCTCTCTGAGATAAATATTAGCGGGTTCACTGTCATATAAAAAAACTGATAAGAACGGCCGTAACCGTATTCATTACTTTTTCGACTTGTGCGAAGTAATTTTTAACTATTGGAAAGAATAAAGAAGTAAAAAAAGATTTAATTTTCACCATTTTAAATATTTATGAAAACGTTAGTAACTCGCTCCTATCAAGGTGAAACGGATCTAGAAGCGTTCGCGCAGCGGTGCGGAGCACTATCGCTGAATTTTTCCAAGTTTGTGAAGTAGTCGATCGCTTAGATGAATGGGTATCTGTTTCGGATCTGCGACAAGAATTTAATGCTCCAGATGTAGATAAAGAGCGTGACATTCGTCTTTGGGAAAATGGAGAGGGTAAACTCATTGGTTTTGGAAAGCTATCAATACAAGAATCAGTTGATGCTTTTCTCTCCTTCAGAGTTCATCCCACTGTTAGAGGTGAAGGTATAGAGCAAGAAATCATTAGGTGGGGTGAAGCACGAATGAAAGAAGTCGCTAGAGATAAGGGTGTATATGCCAAGTTTCGATCGCCTGTTCGCGATACTCAAACCGAACGTATCGCATTATTAGACAGTTGTGGTTTCACACCAAAGCGTTACTTTTTTGAGATGGAGCGATCGCTTACCGAACCTCTTCCTAAACCGGAGTTACCTGTAGGTTTTACGTTGCAGTCTCACTCCTCTCCCCAGTTTTCTGGCAAGCAGGAACAGCGAAGATTTTTAGAAGCATGGGTAGAAGCGCATAATCAAACATTTATTGACCATTGGAACTTCCATGAGGTGAAAGTCGAGCAGGTGGAATATATAGTAAGCGATCCTAATTATCGACCAGACTTAACCTGGGTGGCAGTAGCTCCTGATGGTAAATTTGCAGCTTTTTGTTACTGTTGTTTTTATCCAGAAGACAATAAGTACAAGGGAAGAAAAGAAGGTTGGATAAATACTTTAGGTACTCGTCGTGGTTTTCGTCAGCGTGGTTTAGGAAAAGCGATGTTACTTTCTGGAATGGAGGGTTTACGAGTTGTTGGTATGGATAAGGCGCTACTTGGTGTTGATGCTGAGAACCCGTCGGGAGCAACTCGACTTTATGAGTCTGTGGGTTTCAGCAAAGTTCATACTAATATTGTTTATGGCAAAGAACTTTAAGTGTTTATGAAAACATTAGAAACTCGCCCCTATCAAGGTGAAACGGATCTAGAAGCGATCGCTGAATTTTTCCAAGTTTGTGAAACAGTCGATCGCCTGGATGAATGGGTATCTGTTTCGGATCTGCGACAAGAATTTAATGCTCCAGATATAGATAAAGAGCGTGACATTCGTCTTTGGGAAAATGCAGACGGTAAACTCATTGGTTTTGGGAAGCTCTTAATACAGGAAGTGGTTGATGGTTATTTCTCTTTCAGAGTTCATCCCACGGTCAGAGGTGAAGGTATAGAGCAAGAAATCATTAGGTGGGGCGAAGCACGAATGGAGGAAGTCGCTAGAGATCGGGGTTTATCTGTAAAGTTGCGAGCAGCTACTCGTGACGACAAAACCGAACGCATCGCATTATTAGAAAGTTGTGGTTTTACTCCAAAGCGTCACTTTTTTAATATGGAGCGATCGCTTGCCTACCCCTTACCAAAACCAGAGTTTCCTATAGGTTTTACATTACAGTTTCACTCCTCTGCGCAGTTTTCTGGTAAGCAGGAGCAGCGACACTTTTTAGAAGCATGGGTAGAAATGTATAACGAAACATTTAT
>NZ_JAAHHG010000027.1:0-44598 GCF_010692555.1 Okeania sp. SIO3B5
GGAGTTGGGTAAAACCTAAATTTGTACGCTTTTTCAACCATCTACTGTTTGCTTTTCGACTTTGAAATTTTAACAGATTATGTGTAAAATCGCAAGATTGATTGGCATTCCCATACGGCGCTCTCCCGTAGGGAGAGCGCGGGTATAAATGCCAACATTTAGATAAATTTAGTCTGTCATAACTGAAAATTCAGACACAAATGGATAAATGGTCACAACTAAAAAATAAATATAAGTGATTGACAAATTTATATTAATATGGAAAGTGAAAATTATATAGCGGTGCTAACTTATCCTAATCAATATTAGACCTGTTTAAATTAGCAAGTTTTGTACAAAATATTAGACATCTCCAAAAATCAAAAATCAAATCAATTCTTATCCATAAATTATCAATTATTTCTCCCTGTTGCCTGTTGCCTGTTGTCTGTTGCCTCTTTTTTGGAGGTTTATATTAATTCCCGAGCAATACCAAAAATTGACGGTTGAAAAAATAATCTAGTAATATCAATAACTAATACATAACCAAAATCAATATGATCCAAAAAACAGAAAAATCAACTCTAATTATTACCAGTATGCACCGTTCTGGAAGTTCCTTAACAGCTTCCATCCTCCAAAGTTCTGGTTTACATATTGGTCGGAAATTAATGGAGGGAACAGAAGATAATCCTCAAGGATATTTTGAAAATTTAGACTTCTATGAATTTCATCAACAAGTATTAGAATCTCAAGGAATAGATAGAGATGGTTGGACACTCCAAGAAAGAATAGATATAGAAGAAAATTTTGTAGAAAGAGCAAAAGAAATTATCGCCAAAAATTCTATAAGTGGAAATTGGGGATGGAAAGAACCCCGTACAACTTTGTTCCTAGATTTTTGGGCAAATCTACTGCCAAATGCCAAATTTTTATTAATTTATCGTTCTCCTTGGGAAGTAGTTAATTCTCTGTATAGTCGGCAAGATAAAATATTTCAAAGTCAACCAGAATTAACAGTAAAATTATGGTTACACTACAATCAAAAAATTATTGATTTTTATAATCATGCTGCTAATCGTTGTTTATTGATAAATATTCAAACAATCATAAATAACCAACAAGTATTTATTGAAGCGATAAATCAAAAATTCAAGACAAACTTTAATTATCCCCCTGCCAATATCTACGAACCATCATTATTTAATAATCAATTATCAGCAGAGGACCATAGATCCACCCTCATAGATTATTACTTTCCTGAAGCGATAGAAATGTACCAGGAATTAGAAGCAAGAGCTTGGAAACCTGCCGATGAAACACCAGACTTTTCTTGGCAAGAAAAAATTAAATCATCTCCCTATAGAATTTGGGCTTTTCAAGACTGGATGAATTTTTGTAGTTTAGAAAGTCAGAATAAAAACTTATTAGCAGAGGTAGAAAAATATAAAGATCAATATCAACAAAGTCAATTAGAACTAACACAAACCAAGTCTCAATTAACACAAACACAAGATGAGTTAGAAAAATATGTTTCTCAACTCGATACCACCGAAACAACATTATTAGAATCTCAAAAACAACTCCACACCACAGAAACAGCATTAGAAGAAACTCAGTCTCAACTGAAAAAGGTTGAACATATTCAAACCAGATTTGACCAAACAGAAAAAGAACTAGCTACAGCAAAATCTCAATTACATCAAACTCAAACTGAGCTAACACAATGCCAGTCAAAACTACATCAGACTGAAAGTGAATTAAAAAAAGACCGGGAAATAGAAAAAGAACTTATACAAACAAAATCTGAATTACAGCAAACCCAAGGAGATCTAGTACAAAATCAGTCACAACTACATCAAACTCAAGAAGAACTAGAACAATTTACTTATAGACTTCAGCAAACAGAATTAGTATGGAAAAACTCTCAATCTCAGCTAGAGAAAACAGAAGTATTATTAGAAAAATCTGAATCTCAAAATAAACAAACTCAAGCAGAATTAGGGAAAGTAAAACATAATTTGTATGAGACTCAAGCCATATTAAAAGTTTATCAAAATCAACTACATCAAACTCAAGAAGAGTGGGAAAATTCTCAGTCTCAGTTAATAGTAACTGAAGCAGCATTACAACAAGACCGAGAACAGTTAAAAAATGCAGAAAAAGCATTAAAAAAATCCCACTCGCAACTGAAACAAACTCAGGCAGAATTAGGAGTAACAAAACATAATTTATGTGAAGCTAGAGGTGAATTAGTAGTTTATAAAAATCAGTTACACCAAACTCAAGAAGAGTGGGAAAATTCTCAATCAAAACTCACAACAACCGAGGCAATATTACAAGAATCTCAGTCAAAATTACAGGTAAAACAAGCCGAGTTAACAGAATCTAACTCTCAATTACAAAAGCATAAACAGGAATTAGAAAAGTCTGAATCTGAGCTGCAAAAAACTAGCCAAGAATTACAACAAACTCAATCTCATCTAAATCAAACTCAAGGGGAGTTAACAGAATCTAACTCTCAATTACAAAAGCATCAACAGGAATTAGAAAAATCTGAATATGAGCTGCAAAAAACTAACCAAGAATTAGAACAAACTCAATCTCAACTAAATCAAACTCAAGGGGAGTTAACAGAATCGAACTCTCAATTACAAAAGCATCAACAGGAATTAGAAAAATCTGAATATGAGCTGCAAAAAACTAACCAAGAATTAGAACAAACTCAATCTCAACTAAATCAAACTCAAGGCGAGTTAACAGAGTCTAACTCTCAACTAGAACAAAAAGAAACAATATTGCAACAGTCAGAAACACAACTCAAAGAACTTCAAAAAAATCAGCAGGAATGGGAAATATCCAAATCTCAATTACATAAAACAAAGCAAGAATTGAAGCGCACTAACCTACAAATGCAAGAACTTCAAACAGAATTAGTAGAATCTAATTCACAACTACAACAGACAGAAATACTATTGGAACAATCTCACTCTCAAATAAAACAGACAAAAACATTATTAAAAGAGTTTCAAACTCAGCTACATCAAACTGATGAAGAACGAAAAAATCAGCAACTACAATTACAGGAAACTCAGACAGTATTGCAACAAGTTCAGACTCAATGGAGACAGACAGAAATATTATTGCAACAATCTCAATCTCAACAACAAAACTCACAAAAAGAATTAGTAAAAACAAAGTCTCAACTAACACAAACTCAGTCAGAATTAGAAAAATTGCAGTATCAACAAGCTATTCTGAGAAATTATAAATCCGAGAGTCAAACCGAATATCAACTATTAGTTTGGGAAGCTTGGTATGCTTATCAAAAAGATGATTTAGTTGAAATGCAAGATCGTCTTCAGAAATCTTTGAAATATACTGAAAATTCTCGGACAGAAATAGTAATGGAATGGTTAGATAGTTTTGCTAATTTCTCTCAGCAAAAAGGTATAGAGTTTGATAGTGAAAAGCTCACTAATTCCGAAGAATGGCAAAAGTTAATGAAGCGGACAATGAAAATTCAGAATAAAGTTTTAGTAGGTAGTGAAAAATAAACAGGTAGAATACAGATTTAATTAAATAATATTAGACAAATAAAAAATGAGCAAAGATACATGAATATTCAACAGAAGAAATTACATCAGAATTTTTGTGAAAAAAATTAAGAATATTTGGAACAAATATAGGTAAGATAAAGTCACTTACTCAGACATAGTTAAATAATTTAATTTTTAGCTGAATCGGCGACAAATTGAATGGGCATCGAACCTATTCAATTTGTATGCTATCCCAGCAGAAGCTTTCGCCCTGGTTGAAAAACTTGTATTATTATCTTGCTATCGCACCGGAAATTTTCCACAATGCGCACTGCCTACCAATATAAATTAAGGCCCAACTCATACCAAATAGCCACAATAGAATTGTGGTTGGAATTGTTGCGTCGGCAGTATAACTATCGGTTAGGTGAAAGATTCTCATGGTGGTCAGAAAATCGTTGTCCAGTTAACGCCTGCCCCTTGGTGATGCCCATTCCTCAACTAAGAGATCATCCAGGTTATTACTCTCAAAAACTAGATTTAGTCAATACCAAGGACAAGTTTCCTGAGTATAAGCTAATTCATTCTCAGGTTTTACAGGATTGTATAAAACGAGTAAAACTTGCCTTTGATAGATGGTTTAAAGCAGACAAAAATGGACAGAAATTAGGAAAACCAAGGTGTCATTTCAGTTATCAGTTATCAGTTATCAGTTATCAGTTTTTAGCTATCAGTTTTAAGTTATCAGTTTCCAGTACCTCTAGCTGTAGCTTTGGGATTAAAAATACGGAATATTCTTTTTTTTATCCTCTTAAAAGAGGAGAATTTAGACCACAATTTTTCGGTAAAATAAAAGGACGTTATCGTAGTTTTACTTATCCTCAAATCAAACTTGACTGCATAGAAGAAAATCAAATTAATTTGCCCAAAATTGGAAAGGTAAAGTTAATTAAGCATCGTCCAATACCAGAAGGTTTTATAATTAAAACAGTGACGATTAGTCGTAAAGCAGATGGTTATTATGTAACTTTATCCTTAGAAGATAAATCAGTTCCAGCTTTGACAACTAAAGTTGAACCTACATTAAAAAATACTCTGGGAATTGATATGGGGTTGAAGGAATTCTTAGTAACAAGTGAAGGAGAATCAGTCCCCATCCCTCAATACTATCGAAAATATCAGAAGCGATTAAAAACTTTGCAAAAACGTTTATCTCGAAATAAAAAAGGAAGTAAAAGGAGGCTCAAGGATATTAAAGCTGTAGCTAAACAACATAAAAAGGTTGCCGATAAACGTAAAGATTTTCATTTCAAAACAGCAAATGAGTTATTGTCAAAAGCTGAAGTTATTGCCCATGAAAACTTAAACATTAAAGGGCTAGCAAAGACTCGTTTGAGTAAATCAATTAACGATGCTGGATGGGTCAAATTCTTGTCTATTTTAACTGTCAAAGCCGTTAGCGCAGCTCCTCCGCAGGAGGCAAATGCTGGACAGAAGACTATAGCAGTAAACCCCAAAAATACCAGCCAAGATTGCTCAAATTGTGGTGAAAAAGTTCCCAAAGAATTAAACATACGAACTCATTCCTGCCCACATTGCGGTATTGTAATAGACCGCGACTTGAATGCAGCGATAAATATAAAAAATAGGGCGGTAGGGCATTCCGTCCTGAAAGCTCGTGGAGTTCGATGCAATGGCAGGGCTACGAAACGAGAAGCCGACACTATAGCGCCAGCTTAGTGTGGGAGTATGTCACATTTTGATTTTATCAAGACCTTGGGAATATTTGAAAAAATTAAGGGGAAAATAAATTAATGGCAGCAACAATAGAAAAAGAACTAGAAGAAGCTAAGACTAAGTGGCAACAAACTCAGCAGGAGTTGGATAAAACTAAGTCAGAGTTGCATGATGTCAGAGAAGAATTGGAGCGGGCGCAATCTCAGTTAGATGAGGTATTAGGAGAGTTGGAGCAAACCCACTTTGAGTTACATCAGCTTAAGGAAAAGGGGGAGCAACAACAGTTGGATTCAGATGGGAAAGTCAAGCAGGAGTTGGCAGAAACTAAGTCCAAGTTACAGGAAACTGAGCAGTTGTTGGAGCAGTCCCAGTCACAATTAGGTGAGACTATGGGGGTATTGGAAGAGTATCAGTCTCAGATGGAACAGACGATGGGAACTTTGGAAGAGTCACAGGGGAAGTTGCAGCAGAAGCAGGAAGAGTTAGAGCAAGTAAAACAAGAGTCGGAACAAACGAAACTTCAACTACAACAGACTAAAATAGAACTAAGAAAATTAAAGGGTGACTATAAACCTGAATCTATTATCAAAGATTTGGTCAATATTCTTCAGGAAACAACAAAAGAAGAAAAAATAGATATGCCTCAAAATTTTAATAGAGGCAGTTTTCATCAGCGACAAAGAATTACTAGAGTAGCAGAATATTGCGTAGAAACATGGACTGGCGATTTGATAGAAATAGGTTGTTTTAAAGGAGAGACAACAAAGTTATTAGCTGAGGTTGCACAAAAATATAACAGAAGATTAATAGCAGTAGATCCTTGGGAAATAGGAACTCAAAATTGCCAAGGTGGAGAATATGAAACTTTCTTGAAAAATATTGAACCATATAAAAGTAATGTAGATATTGTCAGATTGTCTTCTTTAGATAAAAAAGCTATTGAGCTGATTAAAAATCGAGAATTATGTTTTGCATTTGTAGATGGTTTATACACTTACGATGCTTGTTTATCTGACATAAAAACAGTTGATCATTGTCAAGGTGTTATAGCTGTAGATGATCTATTGTGGAGTCCTGAAGTTGATAGTGCTTTTCATAAGGGTGCTGAAGTTACGAAGAGTCGTAAACTCTATCTTCCTATTTGTAGGGAAGGTTATCTGCTACCAAATATTTAGTATTTATTGGTTGAATTAGATAGGTTAAGATAAGTTTGTTAGATTTTTTTTAAGAATATGAGCTATATAAAAAAAGGAAATGAATATCTCCGTCAGGGTAAAATTGATGAGGCTATTGAAGCTTACCAGATATCTATTCAATTAAATCCTAACTTTCACTGGGCTTATTACAAGTTAGGAGATGCTCTCAAAAGAAAGGGTAAGATACAGGAAGCAGAAGAAATTTATCACAAAGCTAACACTCTGCAAAATAAGCTAGAAAATAATCAATTTAATCCTCAAATTAAATATGAAAAACTAATTCAGGAAATACATCAAGAAAACATTAGCTTAAAAACAGAAATAGATCAATTAAGGGGTATTTTATCTCAAATAGTCAATACTTCACTCAGTCAACTTTCTGCTTATTTTGATATATCAAGTAGACAGGGTAGAGCTTTATCAAATAAGATGTTAGTAGATTTTTTCTTGAATACTACAAAACTACTAAAACCTAATTATTTTTTTGACATTGGTTCTCGTGACGGTAGTACAAGTATCGCAGTTAAGAAAGGACTCCCAACAGTCAAGTGTTGTGCATTTGAAGCAAACATCAATAACTATGAAAGTTTTAAGGAGAGGAAAGAATTTAACGAGTTATCTATTGATTATAAATATTTAGCAATATCCAACCATAACGGGTTTGCGGACTTTCATATTCCAACTGAACTCAATGGACAGAAACTTGATAAGAATATAGGAAATTCCTCACTAATGATTAGTACACATCCAAGTTGTAAATATCAAGTTACAAGAGTAGAATGTTCTAAGCTTGATAATTTTTGTTTGAATAACAGAATTAATATAGATAAAGATCAAAATTTAGCACTTTGGATTGATGTTGAAGGAGCAGCACTACAAGTTCTAGAAGGTGCTAATAAGTGCCTTACTCAAACATCAATAATTTTAGTAGAAGTGGAAGAATACCCACATTGGACTGGTGCAGCATTAGCAGATGAGATAACCAGTAAACTTATTTCAAATAACTTTATACCTGTTGCTAGAGATTTTGAATATTCGATGCAATACAATCTAATTTTTATACACTCTAACTACCTCAATAAATGTAAAGGATTAGTATATAATTTTTTTAGTAATATTGGTAACAGAAATTATATTGGAGGAAGAAAATAAATTATTCATTAATGAAGAAATAAAGGCTGGTTAATAGCGATTATGTACTTTAGTTTGCAAAAAATCCAGGAGGATATGAAATGAATGGGGATAGGATAAAGTTTTACTTTGATAGATAAATGCTTACTTTAGGAAAATGTGATTTTTTTTCACTAACTAAATTGTAATTAGAATTGTATTAATAGTTAAAGGAATGTAAATTAATGCCAACAGGAATAGAAAAAGAGTTAGAAGAAGTTAAGAGTAAATGGCAACAAACTCAACAGGAGTTGGACAAAACTAAATCCGAGTTGCATGATGTCAGGGAAGAGTTGGAGCGATCGCAATCTCAGTTAGATGAGGTATTGGGGGAATTGGAGCAAACCCATTTTGAGTTACATCAACTTAAGGAAAAGGGGGAGCAACAGCAGTCTGAGTCAAATGGGAAAGTTAAGCAGGAGTTAGAGGAAACTAAGTCCAAGTTGCAGGAAACTGAACAGTTGTTGGAGCAGTCGCAGTCACAGTTAGGTGAGACGATGGGGGTATTGGAAGAGTATCAGTCTCAGATGGAAAAGACGATGGGGACTTTGGAGGAGTCGCAAGGGAAATTGCAGCAGAAGCAGGGCGAGTTGGAGCAGATTAAGGCAGAGTTAGCACAGAAGCAGTCGGAGTCAGATTCAGAATTGCAGAAAGAGTTGGAGGAAACTAAGTCTCAGTTGCGGGAGAGTGAGGAGTTATTGGAGAAGTATCAGTCGCAGTTGGAGGAGACGATGGGAATATTGGAGGAGTCTCATTCTAAACTTGGGGAAACAATGGGAGTATTGGAACAATCTCAATCCCAATTGCAACAAAAAGATCAAGAATTAGAAGATGCAAAATCTCAGTTATTACAGACTAAAAAAGAACTAGAGCAAGTTCAAAATATTCAACCTCAACCCTATCTAGAAAATACGAAAAATCAGACAGTACCTCTTGATTCAATACCAGCAAAAGGAGCAATTACAGGTCCGGAAATTGCGATTATTAAAAAGTTTATTACTGAGGGTAATGTCATATTTGATGTTGGTGCAAATGTTGGTAAGTGGACAGAAGAAGTTTTTAATTACTGCTCAAACGTGAAGCTACATTTATTTGAACCAGCTCCCCAGACATATAAAGTTCTAGATATAAAAATAGCGGAGCAAAAATTTAGGAAACAACCCGTTACTAATTGTATAGGAATTGCAGAAGATAATGTTGTCAAGCAATTTTATTACTACGATAAACATAACGTATTAAGCACATTTAAGCGCCGTCTTAGTATTGACAAGATAGGTAAATATGGATTTCCTAGAGAAATTAAAGCTTTAACAACTACTATTGATAGTTACTGTCAGCAGAAGGCAATTAGAAGAATTAATTTCCTGAAAATAGATACTGAAGGGAGTGAATTAGATGTTTTATTGGGGGCAAAACAAAGTTTACAGAGAGGAAAAATAGACTACATTCAATTTGAGTATGGTGGTACATATAAAGACGCTCAAATAACTCTTAAGCAAGTATTTGATTGTCTGCAAAAATATCGTTACTCAATCTTTAAAGTTTTACAAGACAGACTAGAATATAAACCAGAGTTTGTTCCAGGTGATGAAAACTATCAGTATAGTAATTACTTAGCAGTAAATGAACGTTTTCTAGATAATGTATTAGGTGAAAAGCCGAGACTATTAGATGTACCTCAACTCTGCATTGAACACTCAATTAACCCTAAAGGTGTAATTCATGTAGGAGCACACGAAGGTCAAGAATTCAATTACTACAAAAAAATGGGAGTCAAAAATGTATTATTTATTGAAGCTAATCCTGTTGTCTGTGAACGATTACAAACTAAGGTAGCATCTTATCCAAATGTCAAAACTGTCAATTGTGCAATTAGTAATGAAAACGCTACGGTTGAACTCCATGTAACTTCTAATGAACAAAGTAGTTCAATTCTTCCTCTGAAAAAGCATCAAGAGATTTATCCTCACATTAAAGAAACTCATAAAGTTAAAGTAGAATCTAAAAAGTTAGACACATTATTACAAGAACTCAAGCTTAATGCTTCGGACTACAATATACTAAATATTGACATCCAAGGTGCAGAGTTATTGGCTTTGCAAGGTGCAACTAATTGGTTACGATATGTTGATGCAATTAATACGGAAGTTAATTATGAAGAACTTTATGAAGGATGTGTATTAATTGATGAATTAGACGAGTTTCTAGACCAAAATGGTTTTCAAAGAGTAGCAACAAAAACTCCTCACCCATCTTGGGGAGATGCTTTTTATATCAAAAAGCCATTGGTTACGATGTCCCTCCTAAGTAAAGCTCGCTTTGGCAATCAGATATTTTTATATACTCTCTTAAAAATTCATCAAAAAGAACATGATGTACGAGTAGAAACAACACCCTGGGTAGGTCAATATTTATTTGGTCATAACGATCCACCAATTTCTAAAACTTTGCCTGAGTTTACTGATTCTGGTTTGGCCATTCTTAATGCTAAAGAACCCTACAAAAATGTAGAATTTAGTGGTCCAGTTTATCAACTTCATACTCAATATTATGCTCCTTATAAAGAGTTCTTTCAGTCCCTGTTTCAACCAGTGCCACAAGTAGAAGTCAGAATGAGGGATGCTGTAAATAAGTTACTAGAGCGTGGCAAAACTATTGTTGGCATACATTTACGACGTGGTGATTACCAAAAACTAAAGAGGAGTTACACTTTTGTTGCTCCTACTGCTTGTTACAAAAAATGGCTAGAAGGTTTGTGGGAAACTTTAGATAAACCAGTATTGTTTATTGCAAGTGATGACTTAGCAGGAGTTGTAGATGATTTTGCTGATTATAATCCAATAACAATTAAAGATTTAGGTGTTCAACTGCCAGAGGCAGATTTTTATCCAGAGTTTTATATTTTGACCAAATGTGATGTTTTAGCTATTTCTAACAGCACTTTTTCTTTTACAGCAGCCATGCTAAATGAAAATTGTAAGTTTTTCTTCCGTCCTCACTTACAAGCTAAAAAGTTGATTCCTTTTGACCCCTGGAATAGTGAACCTTTATATAAGCATGGCTATGGAACTTGGGAAGAACCGACTCAACAAAGCTATAGTCAATTCTCAACAGAGGTTGTAACTAAGTCTCAGAGTTCTATCCACAATTTTATCGGCCAATTTGTTAACAGAGGAGATTTAGTTTTTGATGTTGGGGCAAACCAAGGTTTGAAAACAGACTTATATTTAAGTATTGGTGCCAAAGTAATATGTTTTGAACCTCAACCACATTGCGTGGAAATTCTGAATCAAAAATATCAGAATCATCAAAATGTAGCGATTGTCAACAAAGGTTTAGCAGCAAAGTCAGGACAATTAGAGTTGTCAATATGCGATCGAGCAAATGTGTTATCAACTTTTTCTGAACAATGGAAAACAGGTCGTTTTGCTAACCAAAAATGGGAGAAAAAAGTCACGGTAGAAGTGACAACTCTAGACGAAATGATTCAAACTTGGGGTCTGCCACAGTTTTGTAAAATTGATGTAGAGGGTTTTGAGCATCAAGTATTACAAGGACTTTCACAACCTATACCTTATTTATCATTTGAATTTACTATCGAGTTTATCGATAATGCGAAAAAAAGTATTCAATACTTAGTAAGTTTAGGATACAATCTGTTCAACTTTACTCAAGAAGACCAGTCAAAGCTAACAATGTCAGAATGGGTGTCTGAAACACAGCTTTTTGATTCTATAGAGTCTAAGTCTACTCATCAAAAATCATTATGGGGAAATATTTATGCAAAATATGAATAGTCAATACAGATATTTTTTTACTAACTAGGGAGAATAATGATGAAATGGTTTTTTGGAATTAATGATTTTTCTAATTACTTTGAAAATTACTCACAACTAATTAAAGTTGCTGTATATACAGCAAATCAAAATACTACCTTGGAGCCATTTTGTATTTATGATGGTGAAGAAAATGAGTTGACTAAATGGCTAAGAGAAAATAATGTCAATATTATTTTTCACCGTACTCCTCACTATCAACAATTAAAACAATCTTTTTCCCATGCTTTACCTACTGCGGCAGGAGCATTTTTGAGAGTAGAAATCCCTAAAATAGTTGAAATTCACGGTATCAAAGATGAATATGTTTTGTACACAGATTGTGATGTAATGTTTTTTAATGACGTAGTTGATTATCTAAAGAATTTAACGTGCAAATATTTTGCAATAGCACCACAAGAAAACCCTGATGATTGGGTTAATCAAGTTAATACCGGTGTGATGTATATGAACACTAGAAATCTTTTAGATGTTCATGAAGATTTCAACAAATTTATAGATCAAAATTTAGGTGAATTGTTGAACCAATCTTACGATCAAGGAGCTTATAAAAGATATTTTCGGGGAAAGTGGGATAGGTTAGACTTAACAATGAATTGGAAACCTTATTGGGAAATTAATCAAGATATTAAGATACTTCATTTTCACGGACCTAAACCTATTTCTAGTCAATTAGAAGCAATAAAAAATAATCAGTTGCCTTCCAATCATCCCTACATTACTATGGGATTGATTAACAATAATTTCTGGTATTATACAAGAGTTTGGCAAGAAGCTTATCAATCAATGACTGCTCAGACAAAAACAGAATCAAACTATATAGATAGAGGGATAGATCTGCTATCATCCCGATTACAAAAAATTAAAATTGAAATGAATGCTTATAACTCTAAATTAACACAATTTAAAACACAGCTATTAAAGTAGCCAAGATTCGTTCTTTCTAGAAAAGAATTAACCATAGCTGTAAATTAACTACTTTATTGAATCAGCGTATTGGTGAGGTACTTCTGGTGGCTGAGGAAATAATAACTCTTGTTTGCAATCGTTAATGAATCTAAAAGCAGAGTATCTATTGTGATACCATGGGTTATTAGTTTCTGCCATTAAGCTTTTTTTCAACTCATCATATTTATTGTCAACGTAATCCCAAGTTAGATGATAACATTTAGACTTTAGAGTAGTAGCAGAGCGCATATTTCTGTTGATATTGGCATAGTAGTGAACTGAGCAATCATGGAAGTAAACGTTATTTTTTTTCCGAAAATTTAAAAAGTCTTTCCAGTCTGAAGCTCTAAATGTTTTGACTACCCATCCAGCATTACGCTCCTTGTATAAATCGTTTTTGAATTTAACATTATTTTGTATTTGTAGAATTTTATGTCTGAGAGGAACACTGGCATTACCTAAATGTAACTCACCACTAACAGAAAATACTTCTGGACACTTTTCTAAAATCACAATCTGTTCATCTAGCCATCCTTTATCTGGAACTAAATCCCCATCTGTAACTATTATATACTCATAATCTAAATCTAATAAATTACTATCAAAGGCAATTTCAAAAGCATTAGTACCTATATTTTTATCAAAAATAAAATGATTTTTAACTAAACCTTTTTCTCTATATAAATCTACAACTTTTTGAATAGTATTAGAATAGACACTACTATTTTCTATCACACTTACATCTATTCTGTCCTTTTCCGGTAATAATCCCTCTAAACAACGTTCTAATACTTCATTAAAATAAAAAGTTAAAAGTATACAATGCACTAATTTCTTCTGTATTGATATTTCTACTTCTTGACTTTCTTTAATTGAAGAACATGATAAATTTTTTAATTTAGTCTCTACTTGTTGTAAAAACTTCCTATGATAATCCAGAGACTGAGCAGAGCTGTTCAACTCTAATCTAGTTTTTTGAATATTAGCTGATGATTGTGGTGTTTTTGACATATCTAATTTTGTTAAGAATCAATAAAAAATAATATGAGTAAAACATTAATGAATTACCCCTGCTAGCTGAAGTAATTTTGATAGTAAGTCTACATTAATTATTATGTCTAAATCCCTATTTGGTGGTAAATCGTGTCTGCTGCTAGAAGACTCACCTATCATATAATAGTGTTCTAAATTACAGTGATTAGCAATTGTATAGTAAGAGTTTCTCACAGCATCAGGTCCAAATAACTCAATTACTTTAGTTCCAGACTTACAGAATACTATATTAGTAAGTGCTGCACCATGAACTGCAACTAGAACTTTTACGTTAGCCAATAAAGAAACTTGCTCTGTCACAGAAATGGAAGAGAAATTTACAGTTTTAAAACCAAGAGTTCCTAAAAATTCAATTACCTCAGTTTCATTAATAACACAGCGTACATTACTATCTTGTCTACTAATATAAATACGTTCTGGATATTCTGCTAACTCTACCTCTTCTTTCAGTGGCATTAACTCTCTCCTAAGAAATTCACAATTCCATTTTGAAGGAACTGCTAAAGGTAAAGATGGCACAACTAGCCGATCGGCTCTAATTTGATGATGTTGATAACTTTCTACTATTTTTGTTTGAGGAATACCTAAAAATTCTAATACTTCTCTTTGAAATTTTTTTTGATAAGAATTAACTATAAATTTATCTACAAAGCTTAGATTTATGCCACTCTTAAGGATTAATTCTAAGCGGGAAATTACATCAAACATCCAATGATAATAATTATCTCCCCACCGAGATGATAAAAATACTGCCATTCCTTCTAAATTTAAAATTGGTGGTAAATTTTTTATTGGCCTCAAGTCAGTAATATCAGGTTCTCTAAACATCCTTTTAGTTAAAATTTCATCTTCAGAGTTAGTGACAACTACACCCCAAGAATCATTAGTCCAAACTCTTCCTTTGGAGATTAAAACAACAAAATTTTTAGCACTAGGTTGAGGAGCAGTAAAGTTAGGATGAATAGTTGGATGTATTGTAATTGTTGGCTTAATTTGAGTTTGATTTTGGAGCGGTATATCTATGTAACTAATTTTATGATTTGTGGATTCTGAATAACTTATATTATTGGCTAACTCACCTAGATTATTAGGAAAAATAATTGGTAGTTCCATTGCACGCTCAGGATTAATCTCTATAAGTTGGCGATATAAAGCTATAAGTTGAGAGAATAAACCTTTTTTTTGCAAAGCTAGTGCAAAACTTCCTAAATTTTTATCTAACAATTGTGGTTTCAAATCAAAAGCTTTTTGATAAAAGATTATGGCTTCATCCCATTTTTCAATCTTTGACAAAACATTAGCTATACTTTGATATGAATAAGCAAATTTAGGATTGAGTTCTACTGCTTTTTTCAAGGAAATAATAGCTTCATTGAAAGTCTCTTTTTTTATTAACGCTAACCCCAAATTGTAGTGAAACTCATAATAATCTGGATTAATACTAATTGCTTTTCTATGATTTTCTATACCTTCATCTAAGACTCCCAATCTGACAAGAACTTTTCCTAAATTATGACAAAACCAAGCTGAGTCAGGATTCAAACTTGAAGCAAAACGATAGCAACTAGCAGCTTCTTGAATTTGATTTGTTTCTATTAATGCTCCTCCTAATTTATAGTAAGACAAAGCTGAATTAGGATTGAGTTTTAAAGCAAAATTATAGGCTGCAATCGCTTCTTTTAATTTACCTTGATGCTTCAATTTATTAGCGTTTTTCAGTTCCTCTACAGATGTTAAAGATAGGATATCTTTCCGTTGCTGAATCAGAGATTTTTCGTATTTATTCCTAGTCTCTTGTGTTTGTGCTTCAATGCTGCTTAAATCTGCTAAAGTCACTAAATTTCTAATTTCTTTTTTTGTTTCTTCCAAATATTTTAGGATGCTCAAATCTTCTGTTTCATTTCTATCATGCATATCAAAACTACATTCTGGTCTAACTTTTTCAGGTGCTTGATCTGCCATTCCTCTTAATCTTTTTAAAGTCCATTCTTCTAGTGACTTAGTAAAATAGTGATTAATTTGTATGATGCTATGATTAATATGATGATTTACTTTTCCTTTGAGTTGAACGGGTGTTCTGTCTGGATATACATATTTACAATCATCTCTTACATAGCTACAATTATGCACGCTTACACCTTTAATTAGGTTAATTCTGGCAATTGTTTTATATAGAAGATGGGTATGAAAATTTGGCTCGGCACATTTAGAGAATCTTTCTAAGAGCAAACCATTGAGTTTATATCTATTTCCTGACGAACCAAATAGCTTCCAGTTTATAGCTATTCCACCTACGTCATTATAATTTGATAAAAAACTATGAATATCTGGATGTTGATGAGGTAGAATAAATTCGTCAGCATCTATGAAAGCAATCCAATCAGTTTGTTCTTTAGCTCGATGTACGGCATTCCAATAAGCAAAAACTTGACTATTTTGATTTCCCTGTCTAGGCCAATATATATAATCAATTACATCTAGTTTATCCAACCTTTTCAACAATTCTGTAGAGCCATCCGTACTGCCATTATCGTATATATAAAAATTATCTACACCAATAACTCTGTGGTAAGCAATCCATTCTAATAAGTAAGGTAATTCATCTTTAATAATTGCACATATCGAAACTTTATACTTTTTTTTTTGGTATTTTTCCATATCTTTTATTCAAATTAATTAATGACCAGACCTAACATAACTCACATAAGACTTATCCAGTAATTTCTGATAAGACAAAACACTAGACTCTGAACGACCATCCCCTCGCGTACCTTCTACAATCCAAACATTAGGATATCCATTATCAACTTTATATCCACCATGACGTTCAATACCTTTTAAACTTGAATGTTCACTTTTTCCATATTCAGAAAATATTACTTTTTGCCATCCTAAATTATCAAGTAAAGATTGCAAAAAATCTTTTGAATAAATGAACTGATGACCCCATCCATGAAAGGCACGATTCATAGAAAATGTAGAATCAATCCGTCTTTGGGGATTAGTTTCTGACAAATTAAAATGAGTAGAAAGTACCCACTCTAGGGATGGAGTAGAAAGTCGAATTATTCCACCGGGTTTGAGACTTTTCCAAGCATTATTCAAGAAAGCGATCGCTCCTTCGAGACTTAGATGTTCGAGAAAGTGTTCCCCATACACATATTCCAAACCATTAAAAGGCCAAGGTTTCGTAACATCCATCACTTGGTCTATACCAGGAAAAGAGCGAATGTCCACATTCCACCAGTCGGCCATGATATTATGGGGACCACAACCCACTTGGACTTTTTTGATGCCATTTGGATGATTTGGGCTATTACGAGAGGTATGATTTTTAATTGATAGATTCATATATTTTTTCTTGATATATATTGGGAAATTATATAATTATAACTCCATATCTAAAACAAAACCAGGCAATATATTTTCCCCTGATAAGTTTGTGGGATAGTCTAATATTTCTACTTCTTTTCCTTGGCGATAAATTTCCACGCGACGATTTTTTCTATCAATTAGCCAACCTAATTTTACTCCTCCATCTATATATTCTTGCATCTTTTTTTGCACATCCTTTAAAATGTCAGATGGTGACATTAATTCTAATACAAAATCTGGTGCTATAGGAGGAAATTTTTCTCTTTGTTGGGGAGTTAGTTGATTCCATCTTTCTAATTTAATCCATGATACATCGGGAGAACGATTAGAATTATTGGGAAGTTTGAAACAGGTGGAGGAGTCGAATACTTTTCCTGATTTTGTTTGACGATTCCATATTACAAAATCAGCAATAAGAGAGGCATTATATTCTCCTGTTTCTCCTCCTGTGGGTGGCATTATTGTTATTTCTCCTCTGATGTTACGTTCAAATTTGATTTCGGGATTATCTCGACATAATTGATAGAATTGGTCGTCGTTAAGTTTCAGTATATTGTTAAAGTTGATGGTTATAGCTGTCATTTCAGTTATCAGTTATCAGTTACCAGTACCTCTGCCTGTTTGCGTAGCATGACCTAGAAAAGTAAAATGAATTGAAATATTGAACTTGATTTTCTCATAGTATAATTTTTTTCAACAATAATAGTAATAGGTATTGTGCTTATTTATTTGTATAATAGTCAAGGTATTAGATATTCAAAATTTCCTTGATTTAGAGGTTATAAGTATGATTAGTCTGTAGATTATTGGGAATTTCATTAATGTCTAATAATGACAAAAATCCTGAAAGTATTCATTAAAATATTCATTCTGAGACAACTCCAGAGGAATGTGAAAAAATGGAACAAAAAAAAATATGGATGATGGAAAACAAACATCATTGGGAAGAGCGGGTGCTTATGCCTAGAGTAAACTTTGACCAACATTATTTGGGAAAATTGGAGCTATCAAGAAAAACCTACTATTCCTGAAATAGGGGATAGAACACGAAATTACAAATCAGAATCAGAAAATGGTTTTACCGAAAAATTGGGTTTAAAGCCCCGTCCTTCGCTGGACGACTTTTGATTGCAGTTGCTAATATTTTGAGTATATGTCATAATTTTATCGTATCACTAAACGATAAAACTTTCTATGCTCACCTATGAAATGAAAATGCAAGGCACACCAAGTCAGTTGAGAAAGCTAGATTCAGCTATTCGTACTGGTAGATTTGTGCGTAACAGCATTATTAGGGCATGGATGGATCGAGAAATCAAAAGTCGCAATGATGCCTATAAATACTGTGCCAAATTAGCTCACAATATTGAATTTCCTTGGGCAAAACAACTAAACTCTATGTCTAGGCAAGCTCATGCTGAGAGAGCTTGGGCAGCCATAGAACGGTTCTATAAAAACTGCAAAGCCAAGGTTGTAGGTAAAAAAGGATACCCAAAGTTTAAAAAATATCAAGTTAGAGCGTCAGTTGAATACAAAACTAGCGGATGGAAGTTATCTGAAGATAGACGCTATTTAACTTTTACGGATGGTTTTCAGGCAGGTACTTTTAAGCTTTGGGGAAGTCGCGACCTTCACTTCTATCAACTCAAGCAAATAAAACGGGTCAGAGTTATCAGGAAGCACGATGGCTATTATGCTCAATTTTTGATAGACCACACTAGGGAGGAAGATAAAAATCTCACAGGAACTCAGGTAGGAATAGACTTAGGTTTAAATCATTTCTACACTAACTCGGCCGGTGAAAAAGTAGATAATCCAAGATTTTTGAGAAAAGGTGAACGTAAAATCAAAAAACTACAACGTCGCTTATCTCGCACTCAAAAGGGTAGTCAAAATAGGAGTAAAGCTAGAAATAGGTTAGGTAGAGCATATCTAAAGGTTTCACGCAGACGTAACGACTGGGCTTGTAAATTAGCACAGCGCGTCATACAGTCTCACGACTTGGTAGCGATAGAAAACCTGAAAGTGCGTAACATGATCAAAAACCACAAGTTGGCCAAATCAATAGCAGATGCAGCATGGTACAAGTTTAGAGAATGGTTGGAGTATTTTGGCAGTATTTATGGCGTACCTGTGGTAGCAGTAGAGCCTGCATATACTTCTCAAAATTGTTCAAATTGTGGTGAGATAGTTGTAAAAACTCTTAGCACCAGGACTCATAAATGTCCTCATTGTGGTTACTCAGCAGACCGGGACAAGAATGCGGCCATCAACATACTTAAATCTGCCCTCAAGCAACTATCAACTACCCTGGGGCACAGGGAAAGTAACGCCTCTGGAGAGAACGACCTCTGCTTGAATGGAGAAATCCACAAAAGTAAGCCGACTCGCAAAAAGAGGAAACTCTCGCAGTGATGTGGGAATCTCCCGTGCTTCAGCCGGGGGAGGATGTCAATACTCATGGAAGGGATGGAGATTGGGTTGTCACAAGAGTTGAAAAATTTGTTAGCCCTGACACAGACAAAAAAGTATTTGTGTGCTATTGCAAGTATGACCCTGTAGAGCCAGAATGGAGTTTAATAAATCGTGGGGTTAATGCATCGGAGTTATTGGAGGAAAAAGCAGAAATTTAACCATATTTAACTGAGAAGAACTTGCCATTCTTAGAAGCCTACTACTATCCATTATTAATTAATGAGGAGTCAGTTCGTTGAAATTTAAACCATTTATCTTTTAAATAAGTGTCTTTTCCTCTATATAATTTTAATTCTAGATAATCTGACCATTGTGACGATAAAATTTCCAGTACAATTCTACTATTATCAACATTTGCATTAATTTTCATACTCAGATTTTCTAATTTTTTTTCAGATATAAATACAGCTAAAAAATGAGGATTTATGGCTCTGATGCTAAATCGCAATAAATTATGATTTGCAAAGTTATGGTGATGTTTTGATTGAAATTGTTCGATTTTAAGCTCTAGTTTTTCTTGGTTAAAAAATTGCAGAATAAATGAGTAAATATTTCCTGCTTCTAGTAGCTTTAGTCTAAATTGATTGTGATTAATTTTTTCTACATTGAAGCTTTTAGGGATATGCAATAAATACTCATATAGATGAATTTTTCCATCAGAAAAATAAGATGACTCAATATCATCAAATGTGACTAGATAAGGAAAAGGTTTTCTTACAAAACATAAATGTCTAATGGCAAAATTAACAGGATTATAATTATGTAAATTATATGATTCAGTTGCATCTCCGATAATATAATCAAACACTTCAGAATAATCATATTTTATTATTTTCCCTGATACACCATTCCCTCTTCCTGAAAATCTTTGACCTTTACCATCAATTAAAACTAAGTTATGACCGAGGGAGGATGATGGAGAATTTTCCCTTGTATCATTAGCAGCACCAGAGTCAATAACTAGGGGTTGACCTTCAAATATTAATGTAAAAGAATTATTATCTGATTGGTCGTGAATACCCTCAATATATTTACCACAATTGAAACTAACAATTGTTGCTGCTGATGACCAATAATTTCTAATGTTTAAATAACCAATATCGGAGCAAAAGCGACCTATTGATAAGTTAGTATTTTCTAGTTTAAATTCTGCTACTGGTGGTTGAGGTAAAAATAAGTAGGCATCAAATAAAGAAGAGAAGTTTAAATTAGGATCTCTGCCATAAGTTTTTAATCCTTTGCTACCTACTAATAATTCCCAAACATAAGTAACAAGACTAGGATTTTTGTTACCTATTATCGTTAAATATCCCCATAAACCAGGATGGGGATTCCAACTAGATTCGGCAAGGGGTCTCCCGTTATAATCGAGCCATTTAACGGGAGGGGAATTGCCGAGCTGCAAATTAAATAGGTGTCGATTGATGTTTTTCTTCTGATTTCTTGTCTTTAAGTCTGAGTGAATCTATGAAATCACTTATTACTTGGGTCATCGTTTTTTCATTTTCTGCTGCATATAATCTCAGCTTATTTAATCTGTTATGACTTATTCGTATATTTAATCCTGTTTTCTTTATTATGTATAGACAAAGTCTACACAAACTATTATGATAAAGCTCTGGTCGAAAAGGAAATAAAATGATCGTAAGTCATTGTTACAAAATTAAACCAAATCAAGAACAAATAGCTAAGATAGATAATTGGTTAGAACTCTTGAGGAGACATTGGAATTATGCGTGATAGTCAAAGATTAGATTGGTTAAATAGAACTAGATGTCAAATAGACCGATGCTCAATAATTTCATGTCCTATTGGCGAGATTCCTTGTAGACCAGATTATTATTTTCAGCAATCAGCACTTAAAGAAACAAAACAGTTATTTCCTGAGTATAAAGAAATTTACTCTGAAGTTCAACAAATTAATTTACAAAGACTAGATCAAGCTTGGAAACGTTGGTTAGTTCCTGACAAAACAGGTAAAAAATTTGGTAGACCAAGGTTTAAAAAGTCTGGCAAACTAAGGTCATTAAGCTTTAGTAGAGTAAATCATCCTAAAGCAGCAGTTAAGTTTGATGATAAGCAAATTATGATTAGCAGATTTGGTGCTATTCCAGTGATAGTGCATAGACCTATTCCAGATGGATTTACAATTAAAACTGCAATTATAACAAAAAAAGCTGACGGCTATTATATTAGTTTTAGTTTGGAAGATAAGTCAGTTCCTAGTTTAATTCCTACTGATAATATCAAAACTGCTGTAGGTGTTGATGTAGGTTTAAAAGAGTTTTTAACTACTAATACTGGTGAGACTGTTTCTGTTCCAAATTTCTATAGAAAAGCACAATCTAATTTAGCTAGAAAGCAAAGTAAAGCAGCTAGAAAAGAAATTGGGTCTAATAACTGGCAAAAAGCACAGAATAAAATAGCTAGATTGCATCAACATATTGCTAGACAAAGAGAAGATTTTCATTATAAAACTGCTCATAAATTAGTTAAAGAGTATGATTTAATTGCTGTAGAAGACCTTAATATAAAAGGTTTAGCTAAAAATACTAAACTCTCAAAATCAATTTACGATGTAGGTAAATAATGAATAATGAATAATGAATAATGAATAATGAATGATATCAAATCCGTTGGCTTCACAGTAGTATAATACTGTTGATCGTCATACAATCGGTAAGGAAAAATGGCCATTCTTCCTACAATATAGACTCTTATCTTTAAAGATTAAATAACACCGATGCTACCGGATTTGATATGATTCTTTAATTATTAATTATTAATTATTAATTATTAATTATTTAAGGTGTTCATGTGATTAAAGTTAATCCTCACAATACATCACAAAATTGTAGTAATTGTGGTCAAAAAGTACCTAAAACTTTATCAGTGAGAACTCATTCTTGTCCTAAATGTAAAACAGTTTTAGATAGAGATGAGAATGCAGCAATTAACATATTAAATAAAGCGTTAAACGAGGTGGGTATCATCTTGTCTGCTTGTGGAGGCTTAGGCGTTAGTCAGCCTGTGAGACAAGAAACTTCTGAAACTTGGGTTCAATTATCTTTGTTTTAGAAGCTCCCGTTATAATCTCCGATTTAACGGGAGAGAACTTCACTATGAATCATTCCAGTTATTTAGATATTTTCCACGGGGGAATTATTCATACAAATACCATTCAGCTAAACGGTCTAATACCAAATTGATAAATGTTTGCTACAAATAGTTAGGGTATTTATTTTAATGCGCGAATTTAGAATTTAGAATGCATAATGGATAGATTTAATACCATTTTTGATGTTGCAAATCACCTTTTTCGTGAAACAGACTTTATCTGAAAGTCTTTTTATGGTGCTTATTATTCGTAACATTCTTTTTTCAAATTGGTATAATTTATCACTATATTTATCATCTAAAAATTCTCCATTAACTTTAATATTTTTCTGGCGACAAATGCGAAGTAAAATCCCTAATATTTTAGAAACAAATCCACAATACCAGAGACCTTCCCTTGTCATTCCTTGGTCGGTTATACCATCGATAAAAAAGTCTTCCACACGACTCATTGCTACATTTAGCCATTCTTGTGCTTCGGGTAGATAATTACCCAGACTAATAGTAGCGATCGCTAAACCGGAAAAAGCTATTATTCGATGATTCCAACTATTAAGTTGTTTTTCTTTTCCTCCCCAAAGTTTACTGTGAGATTCTTGCCAAGTTTCTATGGTTTTTTTCTCAATAAATTCTACTAGGCAAAGATGTTCTTCCACAGTAAATAATTCAGGAGCTATATCTCTAAATAGGATAATTGCAGTTAGCACAAAAGCTCTGTGAATTTCCTCACTAAATAAGTTAGGATATCTAGAAGAATTTTGGCTAATTTTGTTGACTATATTTTTGGCTAATTTACCAGCTTCCTTATCCTCTACCAACTTATAGGCTAAACATAATTCCATCAAAACATTATAAATAACAAATAAGCTGGAAGATTCAGGTGTTTGTAAAATAGCTTCGGAGCCTAATTTTTTGGCATAATTACAGTTAGCATTTATTTGGGCAAGAATATTTTTGTATGGATAGACATCAGTGAGTTTTCTTAAGGTTGTTACTTCTGTTTCACTAATCAGCAGAAATTCTAGATTTCTGTTTCTTATTTTATGAACTTCCCCAACATTTTTTCCTCATTCAACTTCTCAATAGTTCCTAATATTTCTCTGACTCTTTTCTCAAAACTATGATTCTCTCGGATATATTTTGCTAACTCTAATTTTTCTCCTAATTTCTGACTTTTTTGCTGTAAACAATTTTCTACTACTTTTGGCAAATCTTCCTGAGAATTATAAGTGGAAATTTTATCTCCAAACACTTTTTCTAAACCTGCAATTTTGTCAGAAATAATTGTTGCTCCACAAGCAGCAGCATCAAATAAACGATTGGAAATAAATCCTTTTTTTCGCATGGTATCCCAATGGTCGTTTAATAGTACGCCACATTTACTGTAATAACGTCGTAAAATTTCATTGGGAATATATTCTCCTTTTAAATAACCACTGGGCAATAATTTTTCCCAGTTTGTACCATAAACATCTATTTTTAAACCTGCTTCGACGGCATCTTTTACTATCTGGCGATAAACTTTGCGAGAGTTACCGACAAACAATATTTCTCCTACTTCTTCATAACCTTCTTTGTCTGGATAAAACAAATTTTGGTCGGTACATTGGAGCAAAGTTTGTACCGGAACTTTTACCTGTTTTTGCAACTCTTCAGCATAGGAATAGGAGGCTACAAATATATGGTCATATTCTTCATATTCTGCAAATTCAACTTTATCTGGATGACTAATATTCCACATCAAATTAATATGATAAGACTTTGGTTGATAACGACTCAAACCACGAATTACAATTGCTACATCATCTCCGAATGCTTTAGGAGTTTCCCACTCTGGCAAAATGTCAATTCTGACGGAATGACCTAATATTTCAAACTGTCGTTTCATTGCTAAGGCGTAATGATAATCTCCCCATTCTTGCGCCTGTTTCCAGTCAGGAACTCCGATTTTTATGCTAATACGGAAACTATTACTCATTTTTTCGCGTAAGGCAGTAAATACTGTTTGGGCGCGATGTTTGTAAGTGTGTTTTTCCTCGACTATTTTCTGTAATTCTGCCACTTTTGTTAATCTTAGTTCCTCATTTGTTAGGTACTCCCGTAATAAATTTTCCAGAGATTCGCGGGAATTATAAGTAGGCAATAGTCCGTCGAAAGATTCTTGATTTCCTAATTCTCCATTTGTCACAACTAAAGCACCAGAAATAATGGCATCAAATACTCGTGAATTTGTGGAACCCCATTGTTTTGTGACTGAGTTAGCATCATCAATTACTATTTTTGTCGAAGCATAAACTTTCGGCATATCTGTATAAGGCAAGAGTCCGCGATTATACTTTTTAAACTTCTCAAATTTTTCCCAGTTATATCCATACAAAGCAAATTCAAAGGGTAAATTATCTGGTTCCAAAAAACTCATAATATCTCGCGGATATTTCCAGAAACTTCCAGTAAAGCAATAGTCAGATTTATATTTATTCTCTAGTTCGGAATTGACTTTTTCCTGTTGTTCTAAAATTGCTACTTCCGAATTTTTCTCTACTTCACTTTTGTCTACCTCTGGAATTTTATTGCCTAGTTCAGAAGAAATTTTTCCTGAGTCTTCTGAAATTTCTACTTCCGAATTTTTCCCTACTTCACTTTTGTCTACCTCTGGAATTTTATTGCCTAGTTCAGAAGAAATTTTTCCTGAGTCTTCTGAAATTTCTACTTCCGAATTTTTCCCTACTTCACTTTTGTCTACTTCTGGAATTTTATTACCTAGTTCAGAAGGAATTTTTCCTGAATCTTCTGAAACTCCTACTTCCGAATTTTTCTCTATTTCAGAAGGAATTTTTCCTGAGTCTTCTGAAACTCCTACTTCCGAATTTTTCTCTAGTTCAGAAGGAATTTTTCCTAAATCTTCCGAAACTCCTACTTCCGAATTTTTCCCTACTTCACTTTTGTCTACTTCGGGAATTTTATTGCGTACTTCAGAAGAAATTTTTCCTGAGTCTTCTGAAACTCCTACTTCCGAATTTTTTCCTACTTCAATTTCACCTACTTCTGGAATTTTATTATCTACTTCACTTCCGACTTTTTCTTCAATTTTAACTTTTGACTTTTGACTTTTGAATTCTGAATTTACTTCTTCAGTTTTGACTTTTGACTTTTGACTTTTGACTTCTAAGTTGACTTCTGACTTCTGACTTCTAACTTCTTCTTCACTTCTGACTTCTGAATTCTGAATTCTGAATTCTTCCCTTCTGCCTTCTGCCTTCTTCCTTCTTCCTTCCCAATCAAATCTTTCCTCATTAGTTGCTATCCTAACTACTGTTGTAGACTTAGATAATTTTTGCTGAATATAATCGGCAGATTTTTGAGAAGAACACCAAAAACAATCATAATCTCCTGCCGCTTTTTGAGATGCCCAAATTTCAAACCAATTTCTTGCCCAAGCAACTTTTACTAAACTTGGTTTAGCATTTTCTATTCTTTCTAAATCATAATCGTGGCGCATCACTACAATTACATCTAAGCGCGTCATGTCATACCATTCTTCCCCTTCAGAAAGATAATAAACATCCCACCCAAATTGTTTTACTAATTGTTCTCCTAATTCTACTGCTGTAAAATAATCTCCTGCTGAAGCTGCCATATTTGCCTCAGTTACAGCAAAACCAATTGTTAAGGGATGACCAGTCCAATAAATTCCTTTTTCAAAATAATCTTGTAAATGCTTCCGACGGAGATAATAAGCAAATCTTTGTTCTATTATCGGGCGATTTTTCAAGATTTTCTGGATAAATTCTTTACCTTTATTGAACCGAGAAAAACCACGGTTATGAAAAGCAGTTAAATGATTGGCACTAATAATTTCTTTGCCTAATTTTTGCCGCATACTCAAACATAAATCTACATCCTCATAACCGTAGAAATAATCTTCGTTGAAACCTCCCACTTTCTGAAAATCTTCCCGCCGACACATCATTAATGCTCCAGTTACAACAGGTACTTTCCAAGGAGCAGATTGTACTTTTAATAATTGGGGAGCATAACGAACTTCAAAAGGATAAAAAGGTTCATTTTGACTGTGGAAATATATCTGCACTCCTAAATGTTGAGTAGGAGGAAAAGCTAAAGATTTGTCACTAACAATATCTAATAATTTTACTCCTACCATTCCTAGATTTTCATCTTGTTTAATTAACTCAACCATTTGGGGAATTATGTCTTGGCAGAGGGTAATATCGTTATTCATAAATAACAGTAAGTTAGCTTTTGTTTCATCTACTCCCACATTATTTGAATTGGAAAAAGAATAATTTTCCCCTCTGGGAATAATTGTAATTGGTAACTTTTCTGACCATTCCATACAGACATCAATACTATTATCTATTGAACCGTGGTCAACTACTACTAATTCCAAATTTTCATAGCTGTTATAAAGTTCAAAGGAGGCAAATAATTCACTTAATAGTTTCGCTCCATTCAAACTTAAAATAATTACTGCTACTGCTGGTTTTTCCGTCTGAACTTTTGCTGGAGATATCTGACTTCTAACTTCCTCTTCACTCCTGAATTCTTCTAACTCTCTACTTCCGACTCCTTCTCCATTTTTTACTTCTTTACTTCTGACTCCTTTTTCACTTTTGAATTTTGACTTTTGACTTTTGAATTCTTCACTCCCGACTCCTTCTCCATTTTTTACTTCTTTACTTCTGACTTCTTCTAACTCTTCACTCCCGACTCTTTCTTCATTTTTGACTTTTGACTTTTGACTTTTGAATTCTTCACCTACAACTTCTTCTTCAATTCTGAATTCTGAATTCTGAATTCTGAGTCCTTCTCCATTTTTGACTTCTTTACTTCTGACTTCTTCTAACTCTTTACTCCCGACTCCTTCTTCACTTTTGACTTTTGACTTTTGACTTTTTAATTCTGAATTTACTTCTTCACTTTTGACTTTTGACTTTTGACTTTTGAATTCTTCACTCCCGACTCCTTCTCCATTTTTGACTTCTTTACTTCTGACTTCTTCTAACTCTTCACTCCCGACTCCTTTTTCACTTTTGAATTTTGACTTTTGACTTTTGAATTCTTCACTCCCGACTCCTTCTCCATTTTTGACTTCTTTACTTCTGACTTCTTCTTCACTTTTGACTTTTGACTTTTGACTTTTGAATTCTTCTTGGACTTTTGACTTTTGACTTTTGAATTCTTCTTGGAATTTTGACTTTTGACTTTTGAATTCTTCACTCCTGACTCCTGACTCCTGACTCCTGACTCCTTGAACACGATAAATAAGTTTATTAATTTCTCCCTGACCAAAACTCAGATTAACTTCATGTTTTTTCCCCTTCGGTCCGACTACTAATGATTTAGGAGAATTTTTCAGTTGTTGACCTGTTTCTGTTATCTTGACACTAACTTCAACTAACCCATTACTATGTAAAGAAGGAGGAATTTTCTGAGCAAAAGCATGATATCCGTGAGTATCAAAAGCCTCCGCTAAATCTTGACGATACTTATTCGCTACTAAAGTTCCGATTAAATTATTACCAACAAAAATATCAAGAAATACAACTTTGTCAGAGTCTTTTTTATGTCTCGCCCAACCAGAAACATAGTCGATAGTCGCATAATCAAGACAACCTTCAAACTCAGTTTCTCCTAACAAACTCAGACTACCAAACTCCCCTGTTTCGATAATATTTTGTAGCGATGAAACTTCCTCCAACTTTGCCTTCGCCTTAGAAAAATGAGGGTCTATTTCCAAAGCACGACGATAACAAATAATCGCTTCACTTAATGGATTTTTTTTCGTCTTAGCCTCACCTAACTGAAAATGAAATTTTGCCGAATTAGGTCTTAACTCTACAGCTTTCTCATAAGCTATCACCGCCTCATCCCATCTCCCCAATCTTGACATAACTTCCCCAATATGGTATTTAACGTCAGCAGATTTAGGGTTAAGTTGACTAGCTTTCCTATAAGCAGCGATCGCCTCATCCCATCTTTCTAGTTGGGCTAAACTCTCTCCCAAAACATGATAAACCGCTGCCGAATTTGGATTAATTTCTCCTGCCCGACCATAACATACCACCGCCTCATCCCACCGTTTCAGCCTACTCAAAGTATGACCTAACTGATGATGAACTTCCGCTGTATTAATACCTAGTTCAATAGCTTGACGATAACTGACAATAGCATCATCAAATTTTTGTTGCTGCACCAAAGCTAAAGCCAGACTATGATGAACTTCTGGCAACTTGGGGTTAAATTCCAGGGCGCGACGATAATTAACAATAGCCTCATCCCACTGTTTTTGTGCAGCATAAACTTTCCCTAAATAGCCATACACCTCAGCTAAATTTGGATTAAGCTTAATGGCCTTTTGGAAAGAAGCGATCGCCTCATCCCACTGTTTAATATGACTCAAAGCTTTGCCCAAGTCTCCGTAAGCTTCAGCCAGATTAGGATTAAGTTCCACAGCCTGGCGGAGAACTACCACTGCCCAATCATTTTGCTTTAATTGAATCAAAACATGGCCTAACTGATGATAAATATCGGGAGAATTGGGTTGAAGTTCTGAAGCTTTGCGGTAAGCTACTACAGCTTCCTCCCATTTTTGCTGTTGAGAGAGAGCATACCCTAAGTAATGATGAACTTCTGGAGAGTTGGGCTGGAGTTCTGTAACTTTACGGTAAGCTATTGTCGCTTCATCCCATTTTTGCTCTTGAGCCAGAGCATAACCAAGATGGTGATAAACATCTGGGGAGTTTGCTTGAAGTTCCGTTGCTTGACGATATGCTGAAATAGCTTCATCCCATTGTTGCTTTTGGGTCAGAGCATATCCAAATTGGTGATAAAGAGCTGCTGTAGGGGTAGTATCTCTGTGGTTGCCCAATAAATCAATAGCTCGGCGATAAGCAACAATAGCCTCATCCCACCGATGCAATTTGGCCAAGATTTCCCCACAATAATGATAAACTGTAGCAAAATTAGGAATTATTTGGCAAGCCTTTAAATAAATTTCGGCAGCTTGATGGAGGTCTCCTAATTTTGTCAAAGCTGTTCCTAATTTTTGATATCCTTCCCAGAAACCAGGGTCAATTTCAATAGCTTTGCGATAACAGACTATCCCTTCCTCAATCTGACCTTGTTTTTCGAGAGCCACTCCTAAGTTGAGGTGGGCAACACCAGAGTCAGGTTCTAGAGATATAGCTCTTTGGAAATGGGAAATAGCCTCATAAAGTAACCCCTTCTCCACTAAAGCTGTTCCTAAACTGATATAGAATTCTGAAAAATTAGGATTAATTTTTATGGCCTGAGAGTAAGAGGCGATCGCCTGTTCCAACTGACCTTGTTTTTCCAGAACTTTCCCCAAATTATGATGAGACAATGCCGAAGTAGGTTTGAGTTCTATGGCTTTTTGGTAGGTTGTAGCAGCTTCTTCCGTTTTATCTATTTGAACTAGAACATCTCCTAAAGTTTGGTAGTATAAGGCCAAGTTAGGCTGAAGTTCGATAGCCTTTTGATAGAGAACGATCGCCTTTTCTAATTGGCCTGCTGTTACCGCTTGTTGGCCTTGTTGAAAATATTGGGTTGGAGTTTCTGGGGTTATGGGAAACAAGTTACTCATATTTTTCTTCATTAAAGATTACTACTTATGGCATTAGGTGACAAATTCAAGATATTATAAATTGTTATCTTGTATTGTTTTAGGATATCTGAAATTTTGCTTTTAGATTATTCAAAGTAAAAAATACTAATCAAGACTAATGTCTGTAGATCGAATGTTCTTGAATATTGTCAATATCTAATTTTTTTTTATTTTTTAAAGTAAATTTAACGAATCATTAAATAAGATTATATTATGCTACCGGAAGAAAAACTTATAAAATCGAAAGAGTTATTAGAAATTAATAGAAAAAAGCTAGAAGCTGCTCAAATAAAATTTTCTCAACTCAATCCCAGTTATCAAGTTTTGGATGTAGTCAAAGAATCAAAACTAACTACTATTCAAAAAAAAATTATCAAGGATGAACCAAAAACAACAGAAAAAAAACATCATCAAATCTCCCAGTCAGTGCCAATCTTGATTGAAACCTACGACCGGAATTTGAGTGAAATTTATGATCAATTATTTTGGGGATATGAAATCAATGATATTCAGGAACAAACTTATAAAGAAGATACCATTAAAATTTCTGGGTGGGTATTGGGTAAAAAGTGTTCTATCGTTGCTGTAGAAGTAGTATTTTTGCACAGTATTATCAAAAAAGTATCTGTAGATCGGTCATATCCCGATATAGTTAAACGTTATCCCCAAGCATCCCAACTAACAGAAATAGGTTTCAATATAGAGTTTATCCTCAAAGATTTGCCTCCTAAATTTAACTGGCTAATCCAAGCAGTATTTATTGATGAAACTCGGATGCCAATAGGTTGTATAGGTAGAAATAATAATAAGTCACTAAATATTCATAAAACTCCTCTATTGACAAAAGAAGCTATTCAATTTTTAGAAAATTTTTTCCAGCAAAAAACTGATGCTAGAGTATTAGAATTTGGCAGTGGCGGTTCTACTATATGGCTTTCTAAACTAACAAAAAATCTGACTTCTATCGAGCATGATGCTAAGTGGTTTCAGCAGATTAAAAATTATATTGAGAAGCAGAAAAATTGTCATCCAGTTGATATCAAACTATTACCAAGACCGTACCATACAATATGTGAAAAATTGCCTGAAGCATCTTTCGATTTAATTATTGTAGATGGTCGTGATCGAATGAAATGTTTTGAAGCATCAATTAAACTTTTAAAACCAGGTGGAATATTGATGTTGGATGATGCACAAAGGGGGAGATATAAACAATGCCATAATTTGTCAAAAGATTGGCAATTCACCAAAACCGTTACTCAGGCTAGGCACACTTATTGGTGGGAAAAACCATTTGAACAAAATAAATTTATAGGCAGAAGCCAATCAATTCCTAATCAAAAGCCAGTATCTGAGGAATTTGAAGAAAGTGCGGTTATCGCTGGTGTGGCAATGGTAAAAGATGAAGAGGATATTATCTACTACACTCTAGCTGGAAATTATAGAGAAGGTATAAAAAAATTTGTGGTGTTGGATCATCTATCCTCAGATGGAACTAGAGATGAAATTAGACGCTTCGCTGATGACCACCCAGAAGCAATGGTTTATCTGATAGAAGATAGAGATCCCCTTTTTCATAAGTCTAGGAAGAATTCAGCAGCGGCTGAGTTTGCTAACAAAATTTGGGGGGCAGAATGGATATTTCCATTTGATGCAGATGAAATAATTTCTGCATCAGATAAACCCCTACCAAAAATTCTGAGTCAATTGGATCAAAAACATATCTGTTTAGGTCTTCAACATAGAAACCACTTGCTCAGAGCATTCTACGATCAGTCTGAAGCTAATCCTCTTAAAAGAATGACTCACAGGAAAAAGGAAGATCGTTCTATTTTTCCTCAAGGCTACAGTAAGATTATGGTTCGCTGGCACTCAGGCATGAGGATAGGTCAGGGGCAGCACAAAGTAAATTTTCAGGGAAAGCAGCTACCTGTAACAGTGCTTGGAAAAAATCATGGACTTATCCTCAGACAATACAGATATCGTTCTAGGGAACAAATCAAACAAAAAATTGTGAATGGAGGAAAAGCTTATGAGGTAACGCCAAATATGTCACAAAAATGTGGTGGTTTCTGGCAAAAACAGTACAACCAATACAAGAAAAAGGGAGAAAAATTTATTGATGAATTCTACGAGTCTGAGCTTAGGGGAGATTCAGATGCTATCTACGATCCTGTCTGGGTTTAACGTGCGTCAGAAGTTGTTTTTGTAACAGGGATTTGAAGCAAGCTTCCAAAAACATTTTGCCTTAAAAAGCGGGGTTTTAGACCCAATTATTTTGATAAATCTTGTTGCTTTTTCTATAGTAAATCAAAATCATTGCTAATTTATTTGTCTCACCAATAAAAACCTTAGTCATTTCCTGTTTAGCAGTACAAAAAATTGAGATAATAGGCAAAAATCCTAACATAATTTACCTCTAGCAAATGTATGTATGTTCCAACTTGATTCGGCAAGGAGTCTCCCCTTATAATCTGCGATTTAACGGGAGAGAACTTCACTTAATAAAATGGTAATGTTTTATGAGCTTGTAGCTAAGGAACTCTCAAACAAAACAGTTAACTAAATTTATTCCTTGACTGGAGTAATATAACCACGGAGTTTTTAATTTATGTCTGAAATAGAATCAGAAGAAAAATCACAAAATTCACTAGAACGACTTGGTCAAAAAAAGAAACTACTATCAGAATATAAATCTCAATTGAGTCTGGCTAAAACTAGCTTGGGAAAATACCAGTCTCTACAGCATGAAACTACTGAAGAAAAGCTAAAATTAACTACTAATCAGCCTACATCAATCAAATTTCGCGATCGTGCAGTAACGAATACTGTCCCTCTCCAGAAATATACTACTGATGCTCAGAAGTATATTTTACCTAGTGAAAAATATAAAAATAAACTATCTAAATTATCCGGCTGTCATATTGATGAATATTCATACATCATCAATACAATCACTCCAAAAACGCCGATTAATTTTTTAATATTTGGTGTTGGGAAAGACAGTCATATCTGGATGAATGTCAACAAACAGGGAAAGACTGTATTTGTAGAAGATAATCCAGAATGGTTTAAATGGGCAAAAGAAACTTATCTAGGAATGAAAGCTTACCTAGTTAATTATGGTACAAAAAGGAAAGACTGGCTGAATTTACTAACTCAATATAGTCAGGGAAAAGAATGTCTCTCAATGGTATTACCAGATGAGATTGTGGAAACAAAATGGGACGTTATTTTTGTGGATGCGCCTGCTGGATATTCAGAAGAAATGCCAGGCAGAATGAAGAGTATATACATAGCTGCCAAACTAGCTTTTGAAGCTCGAAGTACAGATGTTTTTGTACATGATTGTCATCGCCAAGTAGAAAATATTTATAGTAGCTATTTTTTCCATCAAAAAAACTTAGTTACCGAAATTCGGAGATTGAGACATTATAAAATTATTGGTGGAGAAGATTTATTACATCAAAAATCTATAAAATTCGTAAATAAAGAGCAATATCAGTCAGGAAATATTCAAGTAGAAGTTGCTGGTGTTGAGTTATTAAAGCCTGTGTCAAGTTTATTACATGGGTGTTATTTAGATAGACCAAAAAAAGGACAAATTTTTCAGCAAAATACAATTAAATTAGCGGGGTGGGTAGTTGGTAACAATTCTCCGGCTGTAGCAGTAGAAATTATCAGTAATGGTCAAGTAATTCAAACAGCATCTATCAACAAACAACGTTCTGGTGTAGCAAAGGCTTATCCTCAAGTTGCTCATGCAAAAACAAGTGGTTTTTCCACAGAAATACAAGTAATTAGTTTACCAAAAGAATCTGAATTAACATTACAAGCCATACTTAAAGATAAAAGTCGTGTACCTCTAGGTTCTTTAAAGTTACAGTCTAAATATCAAAGTTCGATAGGAGTAATTTATATTGCAACTGGAGAAAAATTTATTCGTGAAGCTTGTGAATCAGTAGCTAGTTTAAAAGCAAAAATGCCTAATCTACCAGTAACAATTTTTGCTAGTGAAGACATTAAAAATTCTAACTTTGACCAAGTAATAGTAATAGAAAAACCAGATTACAATCATGTAGATAAAATCAAATATATGTATGCTTCGCCTTACGATTACACATTATTTCTAGATACAGATACCTACATATCTGCTAACTTTTCAGAAATATTTACACTCTTAGATAAATTTGATATGGGAGTAGCTCATGCTCCCCTAAATATTAGAGGTTTTGTTAATGGTGTACCAGAAAGTTTTCAACAGTTAAATACAGGAGTAATCTTATATAAAAAATCTCCTCAACTAGAAAAGTTTTTTGTCAAATGGTTAGAATTATATAAACCACCTAATGCCGACCAACCTACTTTTAGAGAAGTTTTGTATAACAGTAAACTCAGAATTTCCACTCTTGCCCCAGAATATAACTGTAGATTTCCTTTTTCTGGAGTTATTTCTGGAACTGTAAAAATACTACATGGAAGGCATAAAAATTTACCATTAGTAGCTGAAAAAATAAATTCAGGAAAAGGCTTGCGATTTATCAATCCTGAAGAATTTAAACATCTGGAAAAAAATCTCAAGCAATCTACTCAAGTAACTAATAACTCATTGCCAAACTCTAGCCATAATAAGTTAGCTAATCTTCAAACAGAAGTTGTCACAAATAATATCAAATCCCCAAAAAATAAATCATCAAGTATCAGAGATACTCCCATGTTAACTCCAGAAGCTACTAATTTTTTAGAGAATTTTCTCAAACAAAAACCAGATGCTAATGTATTAGAATTTGGCAGTGGTGGCTCTACAATATGGATGTCTAAATTGACTAAAAAACTTATTTCTATTGAACATGATACTAAGTGGTACAAGAAAGTAAAAGATAATCTTCAGCAAGATGCAACTTGTAATCCTGTAGACTTAAGACTTTTATCTAAGCCATATCACACAGTATGTGACAAATTTCCTCAAGAATTTTTCGATTTAATTATTGTTGATGGCCGCGATCGAATGAAATGTTTAGAAGCATCAATTAAGGTTTTAAAAAAAGGAGGAATATTAATGGTAGATGATGCGCAAAGAGAAAAGTATAAACCAGCTTATGATTTACTCAAGGATTGGCTAATTACAAAAACTATGAGTAAACCTAGAGATACTTATTGGTGGCAAAAGCCATTACCAATGGATAATGGATAATGGATAATGGATAATGGATAATGGATAATGGATAATGGATAATGGATAATTGATAATGGATAATGGATAATGGATAATGGATAATGGATAATGGATAATTGATAATTAGGGCTTGCTGATTAAACCTAAACGTTTTTAAAGATAAAGGTAAGTGCCTTTTTAAGTATCAAAAAGTTCAAGGTTTTAAGTGGTAATGGTTCAAAAATAAGGAACTATAGCAACAAATGTTTCAGGGGAAGTTAAATGATTTGTAGTGAAATTCTTATGGATATTCTGTTTGACAGTTTTTGGAGGTATTAAATGGCATTGATAAGCTGAACTAATTTTTATGTGAGTGATATTGTTATTAGGGCTGTTAATAGATGTAATTTCCCAGTCTATGAGCTTCTTTAAAAGCTTAACTGGAAGACATAACTCATAACAAGAAAGAGCTTCTTCGGAGTAGCCAAGTTGTTTGAGAGTATCTCCCAAATATTGGTAAATTTTCTTAGATTTTGGGTTAATATTAAGCCCTTGTAAATAGCAATTAATCGCTTCAGTCCAATTATTTTGCTCGGCAAGAATAAGTCCTAAATTACAATAATCTTCTACTTTTGGCTTCAGTTCAATAGCACAACGGTAAGAAGCAGCAGCTTGCTCTAAATTCCCTAGTCGCTGGAAAACATTTCCTAAATGACGGTGAAGTAAATCTGTTTTCGGACTAAGTTTTATGGCATACTGATACGATGCTACAGCTTCCTCCAAATTCCCTAATTTTTGTAGAGTATCTGCCAAATTATGATGAAGTTTAGGTATATTTGGATTCAGTTCTATGACATATCTATATGTAGCAATAGCCTCTTTTAATCTACCCTGTTTTTTGAAAGCTATTGCTAATTTATAACTATCTCTAAATAAGCATGGATGAAGTTGAATAGCTTTTTGATAGAAAGTAACAGCCTCATACCATTTTTTTTGTTGAAATAATACCTCTGCCAAGTTGTAGTAAGGCCAGCTAAAATCTGGGTTCAAGCTTATAGATTCACGAAAAAATGTGACTGCCAGATCTAGTAACCCTTTTGTAGCAAATAATTCTCCTAATTTGTTATATGATTGATACATATTAGGATTAATTTTTATAGCAGATTGGAAACAAGCAACTGCATCATCTCTTAACTTTTTCTCTAGCAATACTTCTCCTAATTTGTGATGGTGCCAAGCAGAGTTATAGTTAAGTTCTATTGCTTGAGTATAAGCTTTCACAGCTTCATCTAAGCGACCTAATTTTGTTAATACTTTTCCTAATAGGTTTTCAAGAATCTTTACTAATTGATTGGATAAAAGAGAGTGGTTTAAATATTGTAGGGAAATATTATGGTTCATGGTGTGGGCGCAAATCTTTTACTTATCAAGATTTGCTAATTGTAGAAAAAAAAACTGAATTTAAGTCAAAGTTATCTAACTACCAGATGGTCTTAAAAAAATACAAGTCTAAATTAGAAAGAATTAAGATTCAAATTGATGCATCAAAATCTCAAATCAACCAGACTTAAGCAAAATATTATTCTTCAATCTTTAACCGAAAAATGAGACAGATAAATCAACCTCACCGACCACAAGAAGTAAAGGCAAAAATTATTTCAATTCATGTACCAAAAACTGCTGGTACAACATTTAAAAAAGTTTTGAGACAAATATATCATCCAGAAGAGATTTTTTTTGACTATCCTCACAAGGGTGATTTCCGCCATAAAATGTTAATTAATCCTAAACCAGAAGTAAAAGTAATTCATGGTCATTTTCCTGGCAATAAATATGATTATAAATTTCCAGAATATAGAAAAATTATTTGGCTAAGAGACCCGATAAAACGGTTAATTTCTCTTTACTTTTTTTGGAAGACTTGGCAAATTTTATTAGAAAGTGATGAACAAAATTTATCACCGATAAAAGAGTCTAATTTGACATTTATAGAATTCGCCGAAAAACCAGAGATGCAGAATGTAATTAAATCAAAATTTGTTCAAGAGCAAAAATTAACAGAATTTGATTTTGTTGGGATTCAAGAATTTTTTCTTGAAGATTTACATGAACTAAAATTAATACTAAATTGGCCGGAATATCAGCTTGAAACTCAAAATACCAATCCCTATCCAGAATATAAGTCATTATTAGAAGAAGTCTTATCTAATCAAGAAATAGTCAATAAAATATCAGTGATAAATCAGGAAGATATAGAACTTTATCGAGAAGCGCTAAGTTTACGGAAGAACCGGAGAAAAACATCGAAAATACAATATTATACTCAAGAGAATCTCGAAAATTTATCATCTGGAAAACAACAAATTCCCCACAAAACAACAAAAACTAATCCTCTACTTACTTGGGGTTCTATTGACCGGGCAGTTATTAAAAATCAAGTGTTGCGGTTGTCTGGTTGGGTTGCCTCTCTTGATGCTGGTATGGTGGAAGGATTTAAAGTTGTTATTGCTAATCAAGTGTTTAGTTTTTTTGAACAAACTCTCAATATACCCAGTCCAGATGTAGAAAAAGTTCATCCTAATTTAGATAGTTCAAGTAATGCTAGATTCCGGCTCAAAATTCTTTTAAATCAACAACAAATCAACCAATTAAAGTATTCATTAATCGCTTTAACTCCTCAATTTCAACGTGGTGAGGGGATAATTTTATTAAAGGTATTAGCACCACTTTTGCCACTGCCTGAAGAGAAAGATATAAAAATAACTGACATTGATGGAAGTGGTCAATTTATTCGGAGTTCCTTCAAATTACTAGGAGATTTAATTCAGAGATTAGGTTTAGAACCCAAAGACCATATTCTGGATGTTGGTTGTAATATTGGTACTGTTGCTTATGCCTTAGTTCATTATTTACATCCTTCTGGTCGTTATGAAGGTTTTGATATGGTAAAAAATTTGATTTCCTCGGTACAAAAAGAAATTACAACACGCAAACCTAATTTTAATTTTAACTGGCACAATATTCATCATCCTCTGTATAATCCCACTGGCACAATATTAGCAATTAATTTTACTTTTCCTTATCCTGATGAAAGTTTTAACTGTGTCTGTATTCCTCATTTATTAACTCATTTACAAGGTCTGGAGGTTATGCACTATCTTGATGAAATACATAGAGTTTTGAAACCTGGAGGGAGGTGCTTATTAATTTGCTTTTTAATCAACTCGGTATCAGAACAGTTGATGGCTAAAGGCAAGAATTTTCAACAGCTTATTTATGAAACAGAATATGGTTTTACTAAAGATATTAATTTGCCAGAAAAAGGAATTGGCTTTAGAGAAAATCTACTATTACAGTGGATAAATGAACGAGGGTTTAATGTTCTAGAAAAGTCTTATGGTTCTTGGTGTGGTCGTACCTCATCTTTTAAAGAAGATTTGTTGATTTTGGAAAAAAAAATAGACTTCTTGTAGAAGTCAGGGAATAGGGGGATGGGGAGATGGGGGGATGGGGAGATGGGGATATTTGCACAATTAAATGTATTTCATATTAATATTCTCTGACAACAATGAATTAGCCCTGGGAAGAGCTATGCTTTATAAACATCTTTCTTAACATAAAACGTAGACATTATAGACAAATTATGTTCAAGACTTTAAAAGCCTTTTTCTAGAGAGAAAATGTATTTAAAAGTACATTGATTTTGACGAATTAAGTAGTTTTACTTGGACGCTATGACTATTTCTCCCTGCTCCCCTGCTCTCCGTGTCCCCGTGTCTCCGCGTCTCCGTGTCCCCGTGTCTGAGGAGTTCCTTATAAGGGATAGGTGGGGGGAGTGGGGAAGTGGGGAGTGGAAAAAACTGTGAGTAGGAAATAAACCGAAGTACATCCTCTTATCCAACTTGATTAGGCAAGGGGTCTCCCGTTATAATCTGTGATTTAACGGGAGGGGAATTGCCGAGCTGTAAATTAAAAAGGTGTCGATTGCTGTATAAACATTGCATTAAAGAGTAGTCTAAAATTATGATAATTACTCATTGCTACAAAATTAAGCCCACTCCTGAACAGTCAGTAAAAATTGATTATTGGCTAGAACTATTACGAAGACATTGGAATTATGCACGCTTGTCAAAGACTAGACTGGTTGAATAGAACTAGATGTCAAGTTGACCGTTGCTCATTAATTTCATGTCCTATTGGTGAAATTTCTAGTAGACCAGATTATTATTTTCAACAATCAGCACTTAAACAGACAAAAAAGTTATTTCCTGACTACAAAGAAATCTCCATACGAAGTCCAGCAAATTAACTTACAAAGACTAGATAAAGCTTGGAAACGTTTCGGCTAAGAGCCGACATGAAAGGCTAATACCTGATAAAACTGGTAAACGTGGAGGACGACCAAGATTTAAAAAATCAGGGTTTTTAAGGTCATTTTGTTTCAGTAGAGTTAATCACCCCAAAGCAGCAATAAAATTTGACGGTAAACAAATAATTATTAGTAGGTTTGGTACTATTCCTGTAATAGTTCATAGACCAATTCCAGATGGTTTTGTTATCAAAACTGCAACTATAACCAAAAAAGCTGACGGTTATTATGTGAGTTTTAGTTTAGAAGATAAGTCAGTACCTAGTTTAATTTCTACAGAAAATATCAAAACTGCTGTAGGTATTGATGTAGGCTTAAAAGAGTTTTTAACTACTAATGCTGGTGAAACTGTTTCTGTTCCTAAATTTTATAGAAAATCCCAATCTAATTTAGCAAGAAAGCAAAAAAAAGTATCTAGAAAAGAAATTGGGTCAAACAACTGGAGGGCAGCACAAAATAAAATAGCTAGACTACATCAACATATTGCCAGGCAAAGAGAAGATTTCCATTACAAAACTGCTCATAAATTAGTTAAAGAATATGATTTAATTGCTGTAGAAGACCTTAATATTAAAGGTTTAGCAAAAAATACTAAACTATCAAAATCAATCTATGATGTAGCCTGGGGAGCATTTATTGAAAAATTGAATGCAGTAGCGGTAAAACGCGGTGTTCATGTCATTAAAGTTAACCCTCACAATACATCACAAAATTGTAGTAATTGTGGTCATAAAGTGTCTAAAACTTTATCAGTTAGAACTCACTCTTGTCCTAAATGTCAAACAGTTTTAGATAGAGATGAGAATGCAGCAATTAACATATTAAATAAAGCGTTAAACGAGGTGGGTATCATCTTGTCTGCTTGTGGAGGCTTAGGCGTTAGTCAGCCTGTGTTCGCGTAGCGTTGCGCCAGCACTCGCAAGAAACTTCTTTGCTTAAGAAGCTCCCGTTATAATCTCCGATTTAACGGGAGAGAACTTCACCTGTTTACCTAAATAACACGGGAGCATGAAAGCCATCGTCTTTTAAGCGATGGATGAAAGGCGAGTTGTCGGATTTTAATCCGAAGTATTTTATTTTACTGAAAAGCAACGTTGAAGCTCCCCCGTTTTTGAACCGGGACATGAAAACAAGGGAGTTGTTTGGATTAGACAATTTTAGTTGTCCTCTGTTACTATGATTGACAATAAGTTTTCGTTCCGCCCGTTTAAAATGTACTATTGTCAGCAAGTTTTAGTAGGTAAAAATCCTGAATTAATTTCTATCTTAAAATTCTTGTGTGAACAGTCTCACAAGCTAACTAATATGGGAATATATTATGCCAGACAATTATATTTTAAGTCTTACAAAACTCTGGGTAAGTATGACTTGGAAAAAGTCTACAAAAAGAACAATCACTATAAAGTTTTATATTCGCTCTTCAGCACAACAAATATTGAGAACCGTAGCTGAATCATTTAGGTCTTACTATGGTCTTATAATTGCCTATAGTGAAGGAAAAATCTCAGACAGACCAAGTATTCCTAACTATAGAAAAAAAGGGGGAATGGCTACAGTTAGTTACCCCAAGCAAGCATTAAAACTCAAAGGTAATCAAATTAGAGTACCATTAGGCAATACCTGTAAACGCTGGTTTGGTCTAGATAGCTTTTTAATTCCAATGCCGAGTATAAGAGAATTTTCATCTCTGAAAGAACTGAGAATATTACCCAGAAATAGATGTTTTACCCAAGAATTTGTCTATGAAAAAGAAGTGGTAATTAAACCTCAATTAAACCAAGGCAATGTATTAGGAATAGACCATGGTGTAAATAATTGGTTGACCTGTGTATCTAATGTAAATACAAGCTTAATTGTAGATGGTAAACATCTCAAATCAATGAATCGTTGGTACAACAAACAAGTATCAACTATTAAAGAAAATAAACCGACTGGATTTTGGTCAAATAAACTAGCTGCCATTACAGAAAAGCGTAACCGCCAAATCCGTGACGGTATAAATAAAGCAGCTAGAATCGTAATTAATCATTGTTTAAAAAAATCTATTGGTACAATTGTATTTGGTTGGAATAAAGGTCAGAAAAATCAAATAGAATTAGGAAAAAAAAATAATTCAGAATTTGTACCAATTCCCACAGCTAGACTCAAAGAAAGAATAGCTCAATTATGTGAAGAGTATGGGATTATATTTATAGAAACTGAGGAAAGTTATACAAGTATTGCTTCATTTTTAGATGGTGACGATCTGCCTATTTATGGTGAAAAACCCGATGATTGGAAACCATCACCGAAAAGAATAAAGCGTGGTTTGTATAGAACAGGTAATAATTGGTGCGTGAATGCAGACTGTAATGGGGCTGCAAATATAATTGCAAAAGTAAGCAGAAAGCTAAGTTTAGACTTAAGCCGACTGTGTAGGGGCACCGCGGAAATTGTCCCCAGAGAGTGCATCTTTGGTCAGCTAAGAAAAAACGGAGCAACATGGATTTATCCTGTTGCGTAGTATCTGCTTAGAATCCCCTTGGCAACAGCTGCGGGGAGTAGTCAATAAAAAATAATTTACAGAATCTTATTAATATGGAAAAAGTTGAAATAGTACAGAAAACAAACACACAACTAGCAGCAACTACTGGATTTTTAGACCAAGTAGCAATAGAAAATGAAACTGTTTGTTTAAGTGGATGGGTTCTCTCTTTCGAGCCTGAGTCTGTCACTAATTTTAAGGTTTTATTTGGCAGTCAACAATTAGTAGGATTTGAATTAACTCAAGGTCTTCCTAGCCCTGGAGTGAAAAAAGCACATCCAAATATTTCTGCTGCTAATAATGCTCGGTTTATTATTAGACTGCCAATGAATAAACAGCAGCAACAACAATTTAAAGATGCTCTGATTATTTTAATTCCTCTTGTGGCTGACCGTGAAGGAGAACCTTTATTAAATGCTGTTAATCCGGCTTTATCTAGTTTAGTTCAAACACCAGAAGCAAATAATTTACCAACTCAAACTCCTCAAGTAGAACTTATTTCTGTTCATGTGCCAAAAGCAGCCGGAACAGCTTTCAGACAGGTTTTATTGCAGGTTTATGGAACTCAAGGAGTTCTGACAGATAAAACTAATATGTTTGAAGATAATATGCCAGCTACTATTCATTGGCAGGCTAAAGTTATTGAGGGTCATTTTCGCGCGGGTAAGTACGATCAATTATTTCCTCAGGCTAAGAGAATTACATGGTTAAGAGAACCTATCCACAGATTAATTTCTGATTATTGTTTTCGCCACATATCGAATCCTACAAAAGATTATCTAAATAAAGAAGGTTTACTGAAGTTTGTTCAAGGCAACAGTAATCTTATGGCTTATTGTGTGAATGGTAAATCTCTGGATTATTTTGATTTTGTCGGAATTACAGAATATTTTGAGGAGGATTTACTGGCACTCAAAAATCTTCTTGATTGGTCAGATTATCAAGTTATTTACCAAAACAGAAATCCTTATCCAGAATATCTTGACTTTCGGAAAGAGGTTTTATCAGACAAAAAATTAATGGATGAATTGGCAAATGCTAATAGTCAAGATATGGAACTTTATGCAGCAGCTTTAAAAAGAAGAATTCAAAATTCAAAAGTCAAAAGTCAAAAGTCAAAAGTTAGAAGTGAACAGGAAAGGAAAATTCAAAAGTCAAAATTCAAAAGTCAAAAGTTAGAAGTTGGAAGTGAACAAGAAGTTAGAAGTGAGGAGGAAGGCAAAAGTGGAATTGATTTACCTGAAAAAAATGTAGTTGATTTGCAACCATATACAGTGCCAGAAAAAACAAAAATATTAGCAACGTTGGGTTCTCTGGATAAGGTAGAATTTGACCGCGAAGAATTATTACTAATAGGTTGGGTAGTTTCTCGTAATTTAGGAGCAGTAAAAAGCTTTCAATTAACTATTGCAAATACTGAAATAGAAAATTTTGAAACTGCCTTAGATTTACCAAGCCCAGATGTGAGGAAATTACACCCCAATCTTAATCATTCTGACAAAGCAAGATTTCGTCTCAAGGCATTTCTTAACACAGAACAAATTTCACAATTCCAAAATGCTGAGATTGCTTTAACTCCTATATTTAAAGATGGTAAAGGTCAGGTTTTGTCTAAAGTATTAGATAATCCCAAACAAATAACTTTAGTTAGAAGTGAACAGGAAAAAATCAAAAGTCAAAAGTCAAAAGTTAGAAGTGAACAGGAAGTTAGAAGTGAGGAGGAAGGCAAAAGTGGAATTGATTTACCAGAAAAAAATGTAGTTGATTTAGAACCATATACAGTGTCAGAAAAAACAAAATTATTAGCAACATTGGGTTCTCTGGATAAGGTAGAATTTGACCGTCAAGAATTATTACTAATAGGTTGGGTAGTTTCTCGTAATTTAGGAACAGTAAAAAGTTTTAAATTAACTATTGCAGATACTGAAATAGAAAATTTTGAAACTGCCTTAAATTTACCAAGTCCAGATGTGAGGAAATTACATCCCAATCTTCATAATTCTGACAAAGCAAGATTTCTTATCAAGGTATTTCTTAAACCAGAACAAGTTTCACAATTCCAAAATGCTGAGATTGCTTTAACTCCTATATTTAAAGATGGCAAAGGTCAGGTTTTGTCTAAAGTAAAAGAAGGAAGAGGGAAGAAGCGGTGCGACCCCGCGTCGGCGTCAGACGCAAGGGAATGCGCACCAAGAGAGGAAGAAGGAAGAAGTAATGAAGTCAGAAGTGAACAAGAAGTTAGAGGTGAGGAGGAAAAAGTCAAAAGTCAAAAGTCAAAAGTTAGAAGTGAACAAGAAGTTAGAAGTGAGGAAGAAGGCAAAAGTGGAATTGATTTACCAGAAAAAAATTTAGTTGATTTAGAACCATATACAGTGTCAGAAAAAACAAAATTATTAGCAACATTGGGTTCTCTGGATAAGGTAGAATTTGACCGTCAAGAATTATTACTAATAGGTTGGGTAGTTTCTCGTAATTTAGGA
>NZ_JAAHHG010000027.1:44698-56367 GCF_010692555.1 Okeania sp. SIO3B5
TGATTTAGAACCATATACAGTGTCAGAAAAAACAAAATTATTAGCAACATTGGGTTCTCTGGATAAGGTAGAATTTGACCGTCAAGAATTATTACTAATAGGTTGGGTAGTTTCTCGTAATTTAGGAGTAGTAAAAAGCTTTCAATTAACTATTGCAGATACTGAAATAGAAAATTTTGAAACTGCCTTAAATTTACCAAGTCCAGATGTGAGGAAATTACATCCGAATCTTCATAATTCTGACAAAGCAAGATTTCGTATCAAGGCATTTCTTAACCCAGAACAAATTTCACAATTCCAAAATGCTGAGATTGCTTTAACTCCTATATTTAAACACGGCAAAGGTCAGGTTTTGTCTAAAGTATTAGATAATCCCACACAAATAACTTTTTCAGTAGCACCCATAATTCAAGAACAACCAAAATTCATCCCACCAATTGAACCAATTACAACAATAGGTCATCTAGATAAAGTAGCGAAAGCCAATCAAAAATTAATCATATCTGGATGGGTAGGTTCTTACAATTTTGGTTCTGTAGAAAGCTTTAAAGTTTTCATCGGCAGTCAAGAATTTACTTCTTTTGAGCAAAAATTAGGTTTACCTAGCCCAGATGTCGCAAAAGCTCGGACTAAGCTTAATAATGCTGAAAATGCTAGATTTAGCCTGGAAATACCCTTGACAAAGGCAGAACTTCAAAACTGTCAAAATACTCTAATTACTCTGACTCCAATATTTCAAGGGAAAGAAGGAGAAATTCTATTTCAACTATTTAATCCATCCCTGCCAATTCCTGACGATAAATATATAGAAGGAAAAGCAATTAACTTTATCCAAAGAAGTTGCAAATTTTTAGGAGACTTTATCCAAAGAGTAGGTCTTCAACCCACTGCTGAAGTTTTGGAAATTGGCTGCAGAGTCGGAAATATTGCTTATGGTCTAGCCTATTATTTAAAATCTCCAGGTTGTTATGAAGGGAATGACTTCTCTGAAGAATTAATATCTTGGGCACAACAGAATATTAGCAACCACAAACCACATTTCAATTTCCGTCAGATAGACTCAGATTTGAAACTTCCCTACGACGACAAAAGTTTTGATTTTGTCTTTATCGGTTCCAGATTTACTCAGGTAGGTGGAAAAGAAATTCGTAATTATTTAGATGAAATTTATCGAGTTTTAAAACCAGATGGTCGTTTCTTATTCCAATGTTTCTTAGTTAACCACGAGTCAGAACAATTAATATCTGAAGGCAAGAGTTCTCAACCTCTTATTCATAGAGTTCAGGAAGGTTTTACTAAAGACCTAAATTCACCAGAAAAAGGCATGGGTTTTCTGGAGTCTTTATTATTGGAGTGGGTGATTAATGCTGGTTTCAATGTATTAGGAAAATATTATGGTTCTTGGTGTGGACGAGTGGGTAAGAGAAGTTATCCAGATATGGTAATTCTTGAGAAGGAAGAAGTCAGAATAAATCAGGAAAAAATTGAGAGTTTGGTTAAAGAAGAAGTCGGAAATAAGCAGTCAGAAAATTTACAGGAGTTGGAAAAAATAGATAGGGAGCGTTCCTCCGAAGAAGTCAGAGTAAACAAGGAAAAAATTGATGGTTTGGTTAAAGAAGAAGTCGGAAATAAGCAGTCAGAAAATTTACAAGAGTTGGAAAAAATAGATAGGGAGCGTTCCTCCGAAGAAGTCAGAGTAAATCAGGAAAAAATTGATGGTTTGGTTAAAGAAGAAGTTGGAAATAAGCAGTCAGAAAATTTACAAGAGTTGGAAAAAATAGATAGGGAGCGTTCCTCCGAAGAAGTCAGAGTAAATCAGGAAAAAATTGATGGTTTGGTTAAAGAAGAAGTTGGAAATAAGCAGTCAGAAAATTTACAAGAGTTGGAAAAAATAGATAGCGATCGCTCTGAGGTTTTGCAGAATAATTTACCATCAGAATCTACTGTAAAAATTACTCCTGAATCTAAGTCTTCTGTCTCTCCTTTACTGGCAGAAATAATGGCAGATTTGGAGAAATCGCAAATAGAAATTCAAGAAATTCAAGCCGATCTAGAAAAGTTCAAATCTCAAAGGGAAGATATTCCTGTCAAGAGTCTATTTCCTGTAGAACCAGATACCTCAATTACGACTAAAAAAAAACTTCTGACTAAACCCTTAGAAGAAGTTACTCAAAAGTCAAAACTTCCTACTCCCCCGCCCAAACAAAAACAGGAATTATTGGGTTTATCCGGAGTAACAGTTGATAAATTCTGGGAAATTATTTTAGTAGAAGGAAGAAGGAAGAAGGAAGAAGGAAGAAGGGATTTTTCTGATATAGAAGGAAGGAGTAAGAAGGAAGAAGGAAAAAGGGATTTTTCTGATATAGAAGGAAGGAGTAAGAAGGAAGAAGGAAGAGGGGATTTTTCTGAATCTTTGATAGAAGGAAGGAGTAAGAAGGAAGAAGGAAGAGGGGATTTTTCTGATATAGAAGGAAGAAGGAAGAAGGAAGAAGGAAGAAGATATTTTTCTGAATCTTTAGTAGAAGGAAGAAGGAAGAAGGAAGAAGGAAAAAGGGATTTTTCTGATATAGAAGGAAGGAGTAAGAAGGAAGAAGGAAGAGGGGATTTTTCTGATATAGAAGGAAGAAGGAAGAAGGAAGAAGGAAGAAGATATTTTTCTGAATCTTTAGTAGAAGGAAGAAGGAAGAAGGAAGAAGGAAGAAGGGATTTTTCTGATATAGAAGGAAGGAGTAAGAAGGAAGAAGGAAAAAGGGATTTTTCTGAATCTTTGATAGAAGGAAGAAGAGATGACTCTAAACCTTCTATTAGTATTCTTACTCCAACCTGGAATTCATCTTTAGATTGGTTTGTGGAAACAGTTTTAAGTGTTCTTAACCAATCTATCCCTAACTGGGAATGGTGTATTGTTGATGATGGCTCGAAACAACCAGAAATTAGAAATATACTTGCAGGTTTAACAGAAAAAGAACCCAGAATTAAAGTTCTACTTTCAGAAGATAATGGCGGAATTAGTGCTGCTACAAATAAAGCTCTAAATATGGCTACAGGAGAATATATTTGTTTATTAGACCATGATGATACTCTGGCTCCCACAGCATTAGAAGATAGTCTCAATAAACTGGCGGAAGGATTTGATGTAGTTTATTCCGATGAAGATAAAATTGATTTTTCTGGGTTAAATTATATCGTTCCATTCTTTAAACCTGACTGGTCTCCTGAATATTTTCGTGGTGTTATGTATGTCGGTCATTTATTATGCGTCCGTCGAGAATTAGCTTTAACTGCTGGTGGTTTTAAGAGCGAATTTGATGGAGTACAAGACTATGAGTTTATGTTACGAGTTTCCGAACAAACTAATAAAATTGCTCATATTTCTCGACACCTTTATCATTGGCGACAAGTTAAAGGAAGTATTTCGGGAGATGCCGATGCTAAAGCAGGTATTGAAGTAGTACAACAAGCTGCTGTTAATTCTCATTTACAAAGAATTGGTTTAGCAGCAAAAGCAGAACCAGGTTTAGGTAAACATCGAATAAATATTAATCCTTTACCTAGAAATAATCATCCTTTGATTAGTCTAATTATTGCTGCTCCTAATCTTTCAGAAAATATTGATAAATGGTCGCAAAATCTTTTGTCTGTTTCAACTTATCCCAAAAATGAAGTGATTTTAGTGGGTGGGGAAAAAACAGAAAATATTATCCAAAATTCTGCGGTGAAAGTTTTAAATCTATCTGGGAAATTTAATTATTCTCGTGCTTATAATCTGGCTGCCAAAACTGCCCAAGGAGAATATTTTATTTTCCTCAATACTAATTTAGAAGTTGTTACTGAAGATTGGCAACGACATCTTTTATATTACGCCGAACAATCTGATATTGGTGCCGTGGGAGGACTATTAATTTTCCCAGATGGAATTGTTGAACACGCAGGTATTGTATTAGGAAAATCTGGAAAAGTTGATTATGTAATGCGAGGTTTTCCCACTAACCATGATGGTTATGCAGGTTCTTTAGTTTGTGCAAGAGAAGTATCTGCTGTAAGTCGAGATTGTTTAATGGTGAGTAGGCAAAATTTTGAAATGGTTGGAGGTTTTAATGAACACTTTTTCTCCGATTATCAAGATGTTGATTTGTGTTTGAAGTTGAGGAAAAATGGCAAGCGAATAGTCTTTACCCCCCGTAGTGTTTTAATTAATCATCAATCAGAAAAACACAGACAAAGAAATTATGATGTAGTTGACTATATGTTGCTATTAGACCAATGGCAAATTGATATGGATTTGGGCGACCCATATTACAATCTAAATTTTGATATTCAACGTAACGATTACACTGTCGTTTTGTAGTTGTAAACCTACTTTTTATTCATCAGTTAAAACCCATTTGTTATCTATTTTGAAAATCCCCTCTTTATAATCAACCATTGTCACTGCTGCAAGAGTTTCAATCCACACAGTAGCACCACAACTATGAGGTTTATTTGCTCGGTACACAATCCGACAGGGACCATGAATTTCAGCTTCATGGCCTGTTGCTAAATTGCTGCTGCCTTCTTTGACCGAAAGAATTGTCAAATCAGTATTTTTTTTGGTTGTATTAATTCCAATGTGGTTGCGATTAAAATGAACTGTGTTTTTGCCACAGCGCTGATGGGAACTCCAACGTGGTTTCGGACCTTTTCTTCGGCGGTGGATTCTTGGCATTCCTTCGTGTAACGGAATTACCCAGGCTCGATTATTGATTTTTCTGGCCCCTTGTATGCGGCCTTCCTTAAGCAACACTCGTACTCTTTGAGTAGATATACTTAAAAGACTTGCTGCTTCTGTGGTGCTGATAAACATGATTTTTTCTATTGCGACTATAGCAATAGTACACTAGACAGCTTAAATTGTAGTGAGTGGGATGAAAAAAATTATTGGATGTATAGGAAAGTTTTAAAAATGAAAAAATTATTTTCGAGATAGATATAGATACTCGCAGCTTAAAATCTGTGGTCCAAGACAGATGATAGTAAAGAGAGTAGCTTGAAAAGAAATTCAAAATTCCTCTGATACTAAATCGGCTACTAAATCCGGCGGTCGCGGAGCGTGGCGTCAGCCGTATCGCGCGTTGTTTGATGAGAAGGGTAAAGCAGCCAAAGCAGCAAAAGCAGCCGGAGCCACGATTCCTAAAGGCTTAAGGGTTAGGGCTACGCCAAAAATCACTTTTTTAGGAAGCTCAAACCAAAGATAGGATTTGCCTTGATACAAATAACTTTAGACAGTAGTGGACTGTTTCATCTTAAATAGTGCGTTAGAATTGTCATTGCGAACGGCAGTGTTTGCGTAGCATTCCGTAGGAAAGCAATCTCTAACCAATTTTCTATTGCATCATTTTAGTTGAAACAGTCCACTACTGGACTACAAATGCTTATAACTGATAAATAAAAGTAGATTTAGAGACAGGGTTTTGGTAAATAGTATTTGTGTTGGGTTTCGTTACCGCTCAACCCTACAAATACTGTTTACCAGAAAATAGTTTGCCCCAATTCGTTACGCAGATCAATTACAGGTCTCTCTCGACAGACCCTATCAGGGCAAACATCAAATACATAGACAGCATCACCTTCAGGAGCACAAATTACAGCAAACATTGCATCTTTCCCTGCCATTCGGCCTTCTGCACCAGTTCCTGCTATACGTCTTACTGTTCCTTTTTGTAACTTTCCTGAAGCTTCGTATTCTTTTAATTTCCTTTCTGCTGCTAATTCACATTCTGCTCTTCGTTTAGTGCTAACACGTTGCCAACCAGAACCAGAACCCCAAGCAGGGCGTTCAGCTTTAGCTATCTGAGGGAAAAATGTTGTTAATAATCCCCACATCAGTGTCAAGGTCAAAATTTTTCCAGACTTCATATTACTCTATCTAATTTAACTAATACTTTGTTACAATTTCCTTAGCTTGATATATTTTTTGCAAGCTTATCTAATACAATTCTAATTCGCTCATTTTCATATCTACAAGCCGGAAAAAGACGGATAAAAACGGAGATTTTATTAAGAAAATATAAAAAGGACGGATAAAGAAGGATAATAGCGGATAAGCTTTTCAGAAAAATTAATTCTAAGACAATGGACTGGCAAATAGTTTTAAATTCAATTGATGAGTTAGTCTTTCAGCAAACGGGAAAACACCTCAATAATCTACAAATGGGAATTTTAAAAGGTGTTCTGAATAACGAAAAATATAGAGAAATTGCAGAACAATATAAATGTTCTAATGGTCATGTTAAGGATGAAGGATACGAACTCTGGCAAGTTTTATCAGAAATTTTTGGAGAAAAGTTAAATAAGTCAAATTTTATTGCTACAGTCGAACGTTTAGGATTTGCAAATTATCATTCTCGGTTATTTAATCCAGTACAAATTGGCAATCTCAATCTTTGCTCTAATTCCGAAACAGCAGAATTAGAAAATAGTAATGCTGCAAATACTCAATCAAATTACAAAAAGACAACCTCTTGCCAACCCATCGTTGAAAATGTTTTGTACGCAACTAAATTAAATACTGTTTCTAAATTAATCAAACTCGGTTTAACAGCAGAGCAAGTTGCTGAAGTGGTAGATTTACCATTAAATGAAGTACAACAACTAATGGAATAAATTTGTCAGTATGATGAGTCAAGGAAGTTTAGCGATCGCCTCTGGTTTACCTAAAATCTTTTTATAAGGATCTCTCTCCTTACCAAAAAATGAGGTCCAAATCCTCCCCTTTTAAGGGGATGAAAAAATATTCAATCCAGTATTTTCAAGCCTCCGGCTTTAGTGGTCGGTACTGATAACTGATAACTGATAACTGAAATGACCCCCCTTTTTTTAAGGATGAGTAGTATATTATGTTTACTTCAGTAGGGCAAACAACAAAAGCTGACGGCTCATAGCTAATTAGCTTATTGACTTACATTTACTAAAAAAATCAGATATTCAAAGATATAGTTTTGATGAAAAATATTTTATTTGTTCTGTACGAAGATTTTCATTCTAATAGTGCCCTTCATGTGCATCATTTTGCTAATAATTTAGTTAAATTGGGCTTTGATTGTGTGGTGGCTGTTCCTAGAAATAAACAGACTGTTTCTCAAGTGGGAGAACATTTAACACATTTATATAATGTGACAGAATATGGTGAATTTTATCGGCTGAATAAATTATTTAAAAATCAGCAAGGTCCGGATGTAGTTCATGTTTGGACTCCGAGAGAAGTTACGCGAAATTATTGTCATAAACTCCGGAAAGCTTATCACTTTAAATTAGTAATTCACTTGGAAGATAATGAGGAATATGTCCTGGAAAAATATTTAAACAAACCTTTTCAAGAAATTGCTAATGCTAATGGGTCTCTCGCAATTCCAGATAATGTTTCTCATCCCCAGAAATATCGGGAGTTTCTAGCAAGTGCCGATGGAGTGACAGTAATTATTGAAAGGTTAAAAGAATTTGTGCCGAATCATGTGCCGAGTTTAGTTTTATGGCCTGGTGTAGAAACCGAGTATTTTTATCCCAGAAATCCCAATCCAGAAATAGTAAAAAGGTTTAATATTCCTGAAAATACTTTAGTTTTTTCCTACACCGGAAATGTTCATGCTGCTAATACTCATGAAGTGAGAAGTTTGTATTTAGCTGTAGCAATGTTGAACCGAGGAGGTAAACCTGCAGTATTAGTTAGAACAGGTAGAGATTTCTGTAATTTTTTGGGAGATGATGATAATTGGGCGCGGAAATATGCCATTCAATTAGGATATGTAGACCGGAGTTTAATGCCAGAAATTTTGGCTTTGGCAGATGTGTTAATTCAACCAGGTAAACCAGATAAATTTAATGATTATCGTTTCCCCTGTAAATTACCCGAATTTTTGGCAATGGGTAAACCTGTAATTTTACCTGGGACTAATATTGGTTTGGTGATGGAAAATGAGAAAGATGCTTTAGTTTTACCTATGGTTGATGCAGTGAATATTGTTGAGTCTATAGGGAAGTTGTTTGAGGATAAATCTCTATCTGAAAAGTTAAGTCAGGGTGCAATTAATTTTGCCAAAACTCACCTTAACTGGGAGGAAAATACAAAATTACTGAAATCTTTTTATGAAGATATTGGGTAGTTTAGTGTTATAGCAATCAGGAATCAGTTGTGAGAATTGAGATGTTCCTTAAAAGTATAGAATATAGTAATTATTATATTCAGATGATACATTTTTTTCTTCTTCTCTATTCCCTATTCCCTAAAAGTTTTCAATATCTCACAACTCAAATCATATTGCTATATTTAACTTATTCAACATAAATCCTCCTCAAAGATCGTCGAATAGGATAGTTTTACAGCGATAGAAATCTGTTTCGCTTTCCTACATAATGCTACGCAAACCCGTTAGCGGAGCAAGTGTGGCAAGTATATCCATCGGGTTGTAGAAAAGGAAAATCAATCTAGAGTGACATCTCCCACACTATAGCGCCAGCTTAGTGTGAGCTTCTCGTTTCCCAGCCCTGCTATTGCATCGGGCTCCACGAGCTTTAAAGACGGAATGCCCTACCGCCCTATTTTTGATATTTATCGCCGCATTTAAGTCGCGGTCCATTACTATGCCGCAATGTGGGCAAGAATGAGTTCGTATGTTTAATTCTTTGGGGACTTTTTCCCCACAATTTGAGCAATCTTGGCTGGTATTTCTGGGGTTCACTGCTATGGTTTTCTGTCCAGCATTTTCAGCTTTGACAGTCAAAATAGACAGGAAATTTCCCCATCCTGCATCATTAATTGATTTACTCAAACGAGTCTTTGCTAGTCCTTTAATGTTTAAGTTTTCATGGGCGATAATTTCAGCTTTTAATAACAATTCATGGGCTGTTTTGAAATGAAAGTCTTTACGTTTATCGGCTACTTTTTTATGTTGTTTAGCTACAGCTTTAACAGCTTTTAACCATCTTTTACTTCCTTTCTTTTTACGGGATAAGCGTTTTTGTAGAGTCTTTAATCGCTGCTGAGAAGAGCGGTAGTATTGAGGGATGGGGATAGATTCTCCTTCACTTGTTACTAAGAACTCCTTCAATCCCATATCAATTCCCAAAGTATTTTTTAATGTAGGTTCAATTTCACAACTCAAAGCTGGAACTGATTTGTCTTCTAGGGATAAAGTCACATAATAACCATCTGCTTTACGACTAATTGTCACTGTTTTAATTTGAAAACCATCAGGTAGCGGTCGATGTTTAATCAACTTGATATTGCCTATTTTTGGCAAATTAATTTGATTGTCTTCAATGCAGTCTTGCTTGATTTGAGGATAAGTAAAACTGCGATAACGTCTAATTCCTTTAAATCTTGGTTTTCCTAATCTAGTTCCTTTTTTATCTGCCTTAAACCATCTATCAAAAGCAAGTTTTACCCGTTTTATGCAATCCTGCAAGACCTGAGAATGAATTAGTTTGTACTCCCGAAATTTGTCTTTGGTATTAACCAAATCTCGTTTTTGAGAGTAATAATCTGGATTATCTCTTAGTTGAGGAATGGGCGTTACTAAGGGGCAGGCGTTAACTGGACAACGGTTTTCTGACCACCACGAGAACCGCTCACCTAACCGATAATTGTACTGCCGACGCAATAATTCTAACCACATTTCTATTGTGGCTATTTGTTCTTTGTCGGGCCTTAATTTATATTGGTAGGCAGTGCGCATGGTGGAAAATTTCCGGGGTTATAGCAACATAATAATACAAGTTTTTCAACTAGGGCAAAAGCTTCTGCGGGGATAGTATGCAAATTGAATGGGCATCGAACCCATTCAATTTGCCGCCGATTCATCTCACGCTCCTCTTAAAAATTATGGCGTGAGGCTTCTCAGCGATTCAGCTAATATTTATTGTGTAGCGGAAACTAATTTTTCTTTGTAAAAAAATATAGTAGATACAGCAAAAATTAAAATTTTTTGATACAAAAATTGCCTATAAAAAACTTAAGGTGAGGAGCAAAACAGGCAAAAATCCCATCGCTATTCCATTTCTGTTGGTTTAAGTAGTAACTCTACTCCCTCTAATATTTTTTCTACTCTCTCCGGTGAAAGAGTACCTATTTTATCTGTCAATTTTGCTTTTTCTACTGTGAAAATCTGGGATATATTCACAACTGTTCGATCTGGTAAATTTGCCTCACCTACTGCCAAAACAATATTACCAGGAACAGCAGCAAGCTTGAGATTAGAACTTAAACTACAAACAACCACAGTCTTAATCAAACTAAAATTAAAAACATTGTTCTGAATTACAACATGAGGATGTTTGTAAGTACCTTGGGAACCAGATGGTTCATCTAATTCAATCCAGAATATATCACCTTGATTAATTAGCACTCGTCCTCTATTATACTCCTATGATGTCCACTAATACTACTTATTGATGTTGATCCTTCTGTATCAGAAACATCCTCATAAGCAGCATTTATTTTTTCTAGCAATAGTCGATTTTGATGCCGACGAATAAACTCTTCTAGAGCGATCGCTATTAAACGACTTCTAGATATTTTCATTTCTGCTGCTAGTGCTTCAGCTTGTTCAAACAGATACTCTTGTAATGAAATTGCAGTTTTGACAGTGGCCATATAATTATAATTTAACTTTTATGTTAGTATAATCACAGGTTATATTGCTGTCAATACTTATTCTCAAAGGTCTTACCCCTGGAATTTATTGATACATTTAACTCCTCCTTTATACTGAGAGACAAAATCATTCTACATTCTAGATTTAATTTGGAGTCAATTTGTTTCAAATAATTCCAGAGAAAATCTTAAATTCAGGAAAATCTAAAATCTAAAATTGAATAGGGCAGGGGGCAGAAGGAAAAATTACTTGGGTGAGAAACAGTCAACTAAAATCCACCCATAACTAGACATATCTCACCTTTGGTCTAGTTTTTCTCTGGCCATACGTTCAATGACATCGCTTAAGCTATTTGCACCTAGTTCTATTTGTTTTTTCTCCAACCACTGTATAGCTGTCTCAGTCAAAGTCATAGTAAACCTACGTTTCTCTTCATTGTAAATCTTTTTCCTGGCCATGGTTACATTCTGGGAATAAATCATATATAATGTGAGTATTACATTGAAGGTCGAACAATGCAATTAGTAGAAAAACATATAATTAGCAAACAACATCAGTATTGGAAAGAATGCGATTACCTAGCTTTACAGTCGAAACATCTCTACAATGCTGCTACCTACTTACAACGGCATCACTTTTTTGAAACTGGTAAATACTACAATTCCGTAGATATCTACCACCAAACCAAAAATTTAGAAGCTTACAGGTATTTACAGACATTGGTAAGTAAACAAATAGTTAGAAGGGTTTCAGAATGTTGGCGCATGTTGGTTAGCTGCATTAAAAGATTGGTCAAAACACCCTGATAAATATTTAGTCCAACCAAAGATACCTAAGTATAAGCATAAAGAACGGGGTAGAAACTTTGTGATTTATCCATCAGATGCGCTATCTAAACCTGCTTTAAACAAAGGAATAATTAAACTTTCTCAATCTAGTATTGAATTTCCTACTTTTGTTAGTAATATTAACCAAGTTCGTATTGTACCGAAGCTAAATTGCTATGTTATAGAGGTTGTTTACACTGTTTGTGATGTAGAA
>NZ_JAAHHG010000270.1 GCF_010692555.1 Okeania sp. SIO3B5
AGAAGGTCTCAAGCCTCCCCTTTCAAGGGGATGAAAAAAATAAAGTTCAATATTTCAAGCCTCTGACTTTCCTGCGGAATGCTGCGCAAACAGGCAGAGGTACTGATAACTGATAACTGATAACTGAAATGACTTTTGACTTGAAAATAATTCTCTTCACTTTTAACTTTTGACTTTTAACTTCCGCGCAGCCGCACTAGATTCAATTCTAATTATCAAAACTATGTTGATTGGTTAAAGCTATCCAATATTGACGATTTTTCAATTTTACATAAGCTGTTAAAACATCGTTGGTTGAGAATTGAATATATCCTTTCCAGCCAGATAATTCATATTCAGCTCCTAATAATTCTGCCACATCAGCACGAGGAAAACCTGACATTCCAAAACCTTTGACAACATTTTCTTGATTCAAAATAGCAATACATTTAACTTCAAAACTATCTTCACTTTTAATTTGAGAATAATTCTCTTTACTTTTGACTTTTGACTTTTGACTTTTAACTTGAAAATAATTCTCTTCACTTTTAACTTTTGACTTTTGACTTTTGACTTCACTAACCCATCCATTTACTCTAGCTGCAGTAGAAGAAAATTCAGTCACAGTATCAAAATATCCCTGGAAATTTTCTGGTGGCTTTGCTGTTAATAAATCTGAGTTAATTTTTTCATCCAAATTGGCACAAAAATTATCCTTTTTTATATCTCGATTAAAAGGTACTAAATCATCAGCTTTTAAAGCATCTACTAAACCTAAAAAAGCAGCAGGTCGGTTGCCTACTTTTTCTTTAATTAAAACCGGGTCATAAACACCAAGTTGTAAAGATAATCCTACTAAAGGTTGATAAGTTGCGCGATGAGCAATTTCTCTAAAAGTTTCCGTACCTACTCGATACATTAATATAGTTAAAACAGTCAAAACCGCCACTAATGGCATAACAAAATACCACTGTTTTTTGAGGGTAGGTTGCTGTTGTTGAAGCCATAAGAAAATTAAGATAATTAGACTTAACCAAAATAGAGAAGGTAGAGTAGCATAACGAGAAGCGATCGCTTGTTCGACTCCAAACCCAGAACGACTAACTGCTGCCATTAAAGCAGTGCCTAAAGTATAAATTATTATTGATAACCAGGGTAGCCAGTCTTGAGGATAAGATGAAAATAACCAATAAGTAAAAAATATTCCTGTCAAAATTAATCCCAACCAACCTATTGTTGAAGCTACAGGAATATTATGAGTAAAAATTGCTCCTAGATAAACAGGAATATAAGTAATTATATTAATTAAATTTAGCTTAGACAAAGAGGGATGATGAGAGGGCGTTGTGTAAGTGAGGAAATAAATTCCTATTACTAAAATCGAAAAAATAATATAAGAGATAGTAAATCTTTTCGGCAGTTTAAATAAAATAGCAACGGCACACAATATCGGCCAAATTCCTAAAGCTGTACTATAACTAATACATCCTAAAATTCCCAAAATTATACTGGCAATTAGCCATTTATTTTGTTGAGACTCTAATAAATTTTTTACGCAAAAAATTGAAGCAATAACAAATAAATTAGCAATTACCCAATGTACGCCACTATATCCGCGCATCCAATTATGAGCAGCAGCAGGGGTAAAGTTAAAAACTGAGATAAATAGAATTAATAATAAAAGTATTGTTCGATATTTTTTCAGGGTATTAGGTACTAATGTTATTAATAAAATCCCCTGAATACAAGCCAGGAAAAATGTAGCCAGACACAACCCAATATTGGAACCTTTAGTAACAACAATATTTAGAGCATAAATTATGGCAGGAATTAAGACAAAATGTTCGTTTGCCCGAAACATCCAGTCAAAAATATTCGTGGAAAATCCATCTATAGAATAGATATTTTGAATCATCCACCAATAATCAAAATTTAGCAATTCCCCTGCTTTAGATATCATAAAAAGTATATATAAAGCGGGGAGTAAAATTGTTATGGCGGTGAGAATTAGAAAAGTAATTTCTGACTTTTTTTTGGTTAACATAAATCGGAAAGCAAGACACGAATTTTGGCACGGATGTACGGATTAATTTAGTAGGTTAATCTTTGCTACTCATGTTCGGAGTAAAACAAGCGTTTTGCTGGCACACAACTTTCCTATCGGAATGCTATCGGAACGTTAACGCTGCGCGACATGAAACGCCCCTACCAGCAAAACATTGCAACTTAAATAGGATTGGTATATGGTTTTCTACCAATTTGAAAAAAAGAATATTACAAATTACAAATAGTTTCAAGCTTCAGATGCGAAACAATTTCCTGCAATTACTGTAGTATCAAAATTTTTAGCCTATAAAAAAATCTTACTTTTGAATGCATGACTTTTGACTTTTGAATTTTAATAAATAGCAATAGGATTACCTGGAGAACCTGTTGCACCTTTCATTTTTAGAGGTGCAAAAACAAACATAAATTCGTAGACTTTATCTTCTATTAATTGACTAACATCCAAGTTCTCAAAAATAGTAATACCTTGTTTAACTATCCATTCAATATGACAATCAGCAGGTCGGTTTGGGTCTTCACCAGGAGCAGCTTCAGTTCCCCAAGTATCTGACCCTACCATCGCTATTTTTAAGCTAGATAAATAACGACAGCTAGTAATACCAGGTCCTGGTCTTCCAGAATTAAATATTTGACGATTTTTGGCTTTTTGTTCGGGACTCAAACTATCCCAATCTTTTCCCCAATACTTACCATGACCTGTATAGAAAATAACTACATCCCCTTGTTTTATTCGAGCTATTTTTTGTTTTTTTATTGCTCCTTTAATATCATTAATTGTAATAATTCCTGGGTCATTTTTACTCTTACCTTGAGGAACTGGTAAACGTTCAACTCCTCGATAACCAGCAATATCTAATAACACTCCCCTGGTCACATACCCTAACTCTCCAATCTTTTCTACTCCTAATTTATTTAACCCGTAGGATGTTCCAAAATCTTCTAAAAAATTACCATTATAAAAATAATTTCCTTGAGAAGTATTCACCCCAATATGACCTAAACCATCAAATTGAGTGCCAACCTGACCCAACTCGGCCATCACATATTCATCATTAACAATAATGTCATTTTCTCCGGGAAATTTATAAGTTGGTAGACCAGGAATTATTAATTTCCAATTACGTTGGGCAAATACCGGAGCATCACTTTGATAAACTTTACCAAGGGTAGCTACTTTACCTTTTTTGACTAATTTTAGGGATTCTAAAACTTTTTTATTAGTAATCCAATTAACTGAACCTACTTCATCATTTTTTCCAAAAATTGAAGGACTCCATCTCTGTCTCAAAGGGAGTTCGTCAGCTATACTTGAGGATGAAAAACTATAGATAATTAACAGGATAAAAACAAATATGATGGTGAATTTGAAGTAATTAGGAATTTTCATTGAAAATATTTTCAAACTTGATTATTTTCTAAAGCAAAGACATTATTATGTTTACAGCAGTTTTCGAGTCTTGGAGGTACAGAATTTTAGGGTAAGCATTCAGCCGTCAGCTATCAGCTATCAACTATGATACCATTTTGAAAAAAGAATGTTACGAATAATAAGAATCATAAATAAACTTTCAAATAAAGTCTATTTGACGAAAAAGATAATTTACAAAATCAAAAATGGTATTAAATATATCCCCATACGAATTCTGAATTCTGAATTCTGGATTCTAAGAAATACCCTAGCTATTTGTAGCAAACATTTATCAAATTGGTATGAGTTATTAGCTCATTATCAACTCAAAAGAGGAATTAGTCTTCAAGGAGAATTAAAACTTATAAAAAAAATGTCTTCAGCTAACCTTAGTAATTTCTTGAATATGTTCAAAAACTGGGGTGCATCTCATAGCAAGCAAAAATACTTTTCTCCTATATCTTCCCTGTTCCCTGTTCCTTGTTCCCTGTTCCCTAAAAGCGATAATTTTTTGGCTTTATTCACGCATTGAGATGCACCCAAAAACTGTTTGCGCAGCATTCCGTAGGAAATGCTGAATGCTGATAGCTGAATGCTTACATTTAGGGAATAAGGATAAAGATATTAATTTTAAAAATCTATCTCATAATCCGCGCAAAGTATTCCAATTCAAAGAATCATTTACACTACATCCTAATTGACGAAATAAATAATAAATAAGGTCTCAAGTTTCCCCTTTTAAGGATAAATTCTGCATCTTATTACCTTCTGTTTAAGCTGGAGATATTGATAAATTATAACTCTTTCAAATGACCAAAAAATAATGTCTCAAGCTTCCCCATTTCAAAGGTATGAAAAAGCGGTCGAGGGATGGCGAGGAAACCTCGCCATATCCAATCTACCAAGAGAAAATAAATTTCAGTATTTCAAGCCTATGGCTTTAGCCATAGGCACTGATAACTGATAACTGATAACTGAAATGACCTCACAGATATTTTGATATTGCTTCAATTAAAATCTTTGGTTGTTGTTGGAAAAACATATGACTGCCCGGAAATTCATGTAATGCAAAAGTACCGACTGTATGCTCTTCCCATTTAGACAACTGTTGTAAATTAACTGCTATATCATTGATACCTTTAAAAGCAACAATAGGAAATTCAAAAGGCGCTTCAGGAGAATAAATATATTTTTCATTGAGGGTAAAATCTGCTCGTAAAATAGGTAAAAATAATTCCATCAGGTCTCGGTTTTCCAAGACTGCTTCAGGGGTACCACCGTATTCACGCAAGGTCGAAATTAAAGTTGGGTTAGATGCTTGATAAAGTGGGTTATCAATAGGAATATGAGGAGCGCGACGACCAGAGACAAACATATATTTAGGAATAGGAAGTTTTTCCCTGCGTAGTTTACGAACTACTTCAAAACTTATTAATGCACCGAGACTATGGCCAAAAAATACAAAGGGATATTCTTCAATTAAGGGCAACAAAGCTTGAGTCAGGGTCGGCAATAGGTTATCCCATTCAGTAATTAGAGGTTCTTTAATCCGAGTTTCTCTACCTGGTAGTTGTATAGTGCAGACCTCTATATTAGAAGGCAAGTATTTTCCCCAGAGGCGAAACAAGGAAGCACCAGCAGCAGAAGGGTGAAAACAGAATAAACGTAGGGTAGGTTGAGAAATGGGTTGAAATATTTTTATCCAAGGAGAGGTAGTAATAGTAGAATTCATTAGACAAATTTATTAGTTGGAAATTGCTATAACAAAATACTGTGACTATTTATGAGTAAGTTTTTCAGTACTTACTCCACTGGTGGGTTTGAGATACAAAACTGCAACGTTTTGACACTCTTCCGTTAAATCAAAGATTATAACGGGAGATTCTTGTTTCAGACTCTTAACTAGGTAACAAATCAAACAAGCTGAGTTGCACCCCCGCCAGACCGTCTCGACAAGCATTTTTGTTAACGGTATGCCCTACCGCTATTAGTCCTCTATTTCTAATTACTTTTGCAGCAGCTACATCGCGATTTTCTTGATAATTACAATGGCTGCAATTATGTTTTCTATCAGAGAGTTTCTTTTTCTGTCTATGACCACATTTAGGACATTCTTGAGAAGTATAATTTTTATCAACTTTGGCGTAATACTTACCTCTTTTCCAGCAAATATAAGGAAGTATTTCATTAATAAATTGACCTATTCCAGAATCTAAAGATTGTTTTCTAACAATGCCTTTAGACCAAGATTTAAAGTTAATATCTTCAACAAAAATATTATCAGCTAAATCACAAATTTGATTAGCTAATTTAAAATGCCAGTCACGTCTAGAATTAGCTATTTTTTCATGTAGTATAGCTATTTTATTTTGGGATTTCAACCAATTATTTGAACCAATCTTTTTCTTCTTAAGCCTTCTTTGCAGCAATTTAAGCTCGCGCAGTTGGTCTAATAAAAATTTCGGTGCTTTGGTTAACCTTCCTCCTGAAGTTGCTATGAATGATTCTACTCCTGCATCTACACCTAATGATACTTTTCCTACTGGATTATCTGGTACTAACTCTGATGAAGTAAAAGTAATCATCAAATAATAACCAGTTGCTTTTTTAATTATCCTAGTTTGTTTAGCTTGAAAACCCTCTGGATATTGTCTACTTTGTCTAATCTTAACCCATCCTAATTGAGGAAATTTGACTTGACCACAACCTAAACAATTTTTCAACATTGCAGGAAAAACAAAGCTTCTCAACTTTTTCTTAAATCTAGGGAAGCCTTTACCAAGAGATTTCATATCAGAAAATGCTCTATCTAAAGTCTTTAAAGTTTGTTGTAAAACTTGAGCATTAACTGACTTTAATCTAGAATAAGTTTTTTTAGCTATTGTTAGGCTTTTAGCCTGGTTATTATAGTTAGGATAAGGTGCATCAGCAGGAATAATATATTCAGAAACAATTGAGCAGCTCTTAATTGATGATTTTCTTGAACTTAACCAGTCTTTACGCTCTCTCAAAGCATAATTGTACACACTCTTACAAACATCAAGAATCAGGTTAATTTCTGCTTCTTGTTGTTTATTTGGTCTAAGTTTGTACTGGTAAGTTAAAGTTATCACTTGACAATCAATATATTAATATCGTAACCCAAATTGTATATACAGTTAATGGTTAGGAAAAAGAATTTTGTAGTAAGATTAACTGATGATGAAAAACAAAGACCAGAATATTATGCAGAAATTATGCAAGTATCAATGTCTGAAATAATTCAAGATTACTGCAAAAGTTTACCAAAACGACCTCAAGCTAAACTAAAGGATTCGCGCTCCGCTGAATTAATTGCTCAAAGCAGCTAACTGCTTTAACATTTGCCTCAAACCATCTCGCCAATAAGGAGAATGTTTTCCCAAAACTTTTGAAATTTTCCCGCTATTCAAAACTGAAAAAGCAGGTCGTTTTGCTGGAGTTGGATATTCAGCAGTAGTTATGGGAACAACTCGTTTTACCTCTAAAGGAAAACCCAATTGTTTTGCTTCCTCAAAAATAGTCATGGCAAAATCGTACCAACTAATAGCTCCACTATTTGTATAATGATAAGTCCCATAAATTTCAGAGTTGAGCTGAGGAATAATTTGAGCGATCGCTTCTGCTAAGTCTCCTGTCCAAGTTGGACAACCAACCTGATCGTAAACAACTCTCAATTCTTCCCTATCCTTACCTACTCGCAACATGGTTTTGACAAAGTTACCTTTACCATAAACCCCATAAACCCAAGCTGTTCTGATAATAATATGATTAGCTTCTGTTTCTCGAATTGCCTTTTCCCCCTCTAATTTAGATTTGCCGTAGATACCAAGGGGTTTGGTAGGGTTAGTTTCTGTGTAGGGTGTGCTTTGACTCCCATCAAAAACGTAGTCGGTGGAAATGTGAATTAAGGTTGCCCCCAATTTTTTTGCTTCGGTTGCCATAATTCCAGGGGCAATACTATTTACCGCATTGGCTAATTCTGGCTCATTTTCAGATTTGTCAACTGCCGTATAAGCAGCAGCATTGACAATAATTTCTGGTTTAACTTGGCTAATTATTTGAGAGATGGCATTGGAGTCTGCCAGGTCTAAGTTTTCTCGTCCCACTGCGGTTACTTCCCCAATATTTGTCAGGAGGGGTTGTAGTTGGTGGCCAAGTTGTCCGTTAATGCCTGTTAATAAGATTTTCATTTGTGATTTTCCAATAATATTTTGATTTAATTTTTGTTTTTCTATTTGGCACTACTCCAACCTTCTATTGAAGCTATTAATATATTAACTGCGGGATGGTCTATTAATTCTTTGAATGTTTCTTGTCCTCCTGCTTTTAATGCTGTAATTATTCGAGATTTCAGAGAGGGATTTTTTTCTATTTCTTGAATTGCTTGGTTAGCAATTTCTAAGTTATTAGTTGGATTTGAGGAATAGTCTGTTGTTGATAGTTGTTGTAGTAAATTTTGAATTTCTTTTGCTGCCTCTTGTAAGGTTTTTCTTTGTTCGGGTGAATAATTATTCTGCTTAATATTCGCTGTATCTATTGTTGCTTCTCCTCCAACAATACTGGCGATTTTACTGTCTCCGCTAATTTTAATATCGCGACTATTTTCGGTCATTTGAAAATTCTCCGTTTGACTATTAACAAAAATATTTGTTCCATTTATTTGATACTCTGTTGTTGTTCGTTGAACAATTTTTTCTGAGTTTGTCTCTAAGTATTCTGTCAGGTCGTTAAATCTGATTTTTATTGCTTCATATTTATTTTTATGCTTTGCCTGCTTAACTATCTGTTCTAAAGTCGAAAATATTTTTCTAAAATAATTTGCTGATACTTCTTGAATAGGGATAATTAGTTTTTCTAGACCAGATATTTCTGTTAAGGGTGGTAATAAGACTAAACAAGGTAATTGTTCGGGAAGGATATCTAGTTGTCTAGCTATATCGTAAGATTCGTTTCTATTAAATGGTTTAGTTTCAAATAACCATCTACTTACAGAAATTTTTTCATACAACTCTGAATAAAGAATTGACTGCCAATATTTTTTGAGTGAATCTAGGTTAGGCTGAGGTTTTTCTAAGATGTATATTTTACTCCAGTCTCCAGTTAACTTATCAAATTCATCAAGGCTATCTCTAATATAATTTACTATTTCTCTATCACTATCTGTATATAGGAAAATTCCATTAAGTAGTTCTGATGAATTATTCTTGATATTTTCAGTCGTTACAATATTTTTCGTTACAATGTCATTATATATAAAATACTTGTCAAGAGAGAAAGATGTAGCACCTATAAAACGAGGATAAGATAAATATTTCAAGCATTCCTTGTATATGCTTGTTACGTCTATTATTGCTACTTTGCTACTTTCACTATTATTCTCATTACTCATAAAAATCACCTCAAGTCAAAGTATGCCAACCAAAGATGATAAAATTCTCTTACCTCACAACATCTAGCCAAACTTATATTTATAATTTTTATCTTTTGATTCTGCTTTTAAGTGAGCAAGTGGAGCAAATTTTACCCTCTCTAGAAAATTACTTCAGCTAAAAAGTTTGCCGAAATATCCTGATTTCTCAATTCGGAATTTTGAGAATTTGACAGCCTAAGTATTTGCTGATTTTCATTCTGTCTTTGACTAAGCAGATAGACAAAATTTCACCCTCTCTGAAAAATCACTTCAGCTAGAAAGTTTGCCGAAATCTTCGGGATTCTTTATTCTGAGTTTTGAGTATTTTACAATTTGAGAATTTGCCGATTTTCATTCTGCCTCTGACTAAGTAGATAGGCAAAATTTTACTCTCTCTTTGCTCAAATCTTCGGAATTCTCAATTCTGATTTTTGAGTATTTTACAGTTTGATAATTTGCCGATTTTCATTCTGCCTTTAAGTAAGTAGATAGACAAAATTTCACTCTCTCTAAAAAATTACTTCAACTAGAAATTTTGCCGAAATCTTTGGAATTCCCAATTCTGAGTTTTGAGTCTTTCATAACTTAATAATTTGCCAATTTTCATTCTGTCTTTAAGTAAGTAGATAAGAAAAATTTCACTCTCTCTGAAAAATCACTTCAGCTAGAAAGTTTGCCGAAATTTTCTCAATTCTCTGTTCGGAATTTTGAGTATTTGACAGTTTGAGAATTTGCCGATTTTGATTCTGTCTTTAAGTAAGTAGATAGGGAAAATTTCACGCTCTGTGAAAAATCACTTCAGCTAGAAAGTTTCCTGAAATTTTCTCAATTCTCTAATTCTAAGTTTTGAGCATTTTTTACAGTTTGAGAATTTGCCGATTTTGATTCTGTCTTTAAGTAAGTAGATAGGCAAAATTTCACGCTCTGTGAAAAATCACTTCAGCTAGAAAGTTTGCCGAAATCTTCTCAATTCTCTGTTCGGAATTTTGAGTATTTGACAGTTTGAGAATTTGCCGATTTTGATTCTGTCTTTAAGTAAGCAGATGAGGAAAATTTCACTCTCTCTGACAAATCACTTCAGCTAGAAAGTTTGTCGAAATCTTCTCAATTCTCTGTTCTGACTCCTGATTTCTGACTCCTCTTATTCAAACAAATCAACATCTTTTAAAGTTTTACCAGCTTCATCTTTTTTAGATAATTTCACTTCAATTCCATCTAAAGGCCAACTAATCCCAAGGTCTGGATCATTCCACAGAATTGAACGCTTATATTCAGGTGCATAATAATCAGTAGCTTTATACAAAACATCAGCAGTTTCAGACACGGCTAACAAACCATGAGCAAAACCAGGTGGTATCCAAATTTGTCGTTTATTTTCTGCACTTAAAAAATAACCTACCCACTTACCGAAATAAGGAGAACTTTTCCGAATATCTACAGCAACATCAAAGATTTCTCCCACAACTACTTTTAATAATCTGCCTTGAGGTTGTTGAATTTGATAATGTAAACCTCGAAGTACACCTTGATAAGAATGAGCATAATTATCTTGCACAAATTCCAGATTTATTCCGGTTTTTTCTGAAAAATTGCGTTGATTAAAACTTTCCATAAAAAAGCCTCGTTCATCTCCAAAAACTTGTGGCTCTATTAACAATATTTCAGGAATTTCTGTTGGAATTACATTCATTTTTTTGACTTCTGTTTATTAAATTTAAAATAGGGAATATAAAATATAGCACTACACATTTAGGGTGCATCCTGTTTACCGAGTATTTACACCAAATCAGCATCTTTCAAAGTTTTACCAGCTTCATCTTTTTGAGATAATTTCACCTCTATTCCATCTAAAGGCCAATCAATTCCAATCTCTGAATCATTCCACAGAATTGAACGTTCATATTCTGGTGCGTAATAATCAGTAGTCTTATACAAAACATCAGCAGTTTCAGATATTACTAAAAAACCATGAGCAAAACCAGGAGGTACCCAAAGTTGTCGTTTATTTTCTGCTGTTAAAAGATAACCTACCCACTTACCAAAATTAGGAGAATTTTTCCGAATATCTACAGCAACATCAAATATTTCTCCAGCAACTACTCGTAATAATTTACCCTGAGCTTGTTGAATTTGATAATGTAAACCTCGAAGTACACCTTTACTGGAACGAGAGTGATTATCTTGTACAAACTCCAAATTTATACCTGTTTTTTCTGAAAAATTGCGTTGATTAAAACTCTCCATAAAAAAGCCACGCTCGTCTCCAAAAACTTTTGGCTCTATCAGTAATACTTCTGGGATTTCTGTTTGAATTACATTCATTTATATGACCTCAATTTATTTATAGGTTTTAGAGTTAATATATAGCAATCGTCAAAGCGGTTAGGAAATATCAAAAGCTTAAAACTCAGACAACGCAAGATTTTTCCTTCTATCCTAGATAACTAAAACATTCTTCTTCCTTCCTTCTGCTATATTCACAGTTAAAAATTCCATAGATATATAACTTTATCTTGTCTATTTTGTCAACCTTTTTTTTCCTTTATTCCAAATGTGAAAAAAGAATGCTTAACTTAGGCGACATTTCAATTATTAAGTAATTAACACAGACTGAATAACTTTTTTGATAATTAGCACCCCAGTTCTTGTTAATTATTCTGATGTTTACTACTCCCCCACTCCCCCACTCCCTGACAATTCCGTATATCCGTGCCATAATCCCTGTGAGCCACTCCCCCACTTCTGACAATTCCGTATATCCGTGCCATAATCCCTGTGAGCCACTCCCCCACTCCTGACAATTCCGTATATCCGTGCCATAATCCCTGTGAGCCACTCCCCCACTCCCTGACAATTCCGTATATCCGTGCCATAATCCCTGTGAGCCACTCCCCCACTCCCTGACAATTCCGTATATCCGTGCCATAATCCCTGTGAGCCACTTCCTACTTTTTCTTTCCCCAAGCTTCTAATTCTCCTATCCACAGAGAAAAAACTAATTTATGGAGATTTAAAGTTCGAGCAATTCTCAGTAAAAAGGAGAAAAACATTGGCTGATAATATTTGAGTCGATCGAGTATATATTCCACACTCATAGAATTATTGGTTGGCTTTGATTCTACATCAGAAAATCCTGTTTTTTCCAAGGCAAATTTTATCGTATCAAGAGAGAAATAAGTCAGATGTTCTGTTGGTTTATAGTGATACCATAAAGCACCTAATAACTTTTCCCAAAATCCTCCCACATTCGGAGTAGTAATAAAAATCCATCCTCCCGGTTTCAAAAGTTGATAAGCTGCTGTTAGTTGAGCAATAGGATCTGTCGTATGCTCAATCATATCTTGCAACATAATCAAATCAAAAGAATTAGGTTCAAAACTATGATTAAATAAATCACCTTGACAGACAGATAAACCACGATTTTTAGCAAAATTTACTGCATATTCTGATACTTCTAAACCTTGAGGATTATCCCATCCTAAATCTTTTGCTTGCTCCAAACAATCACCTAAAGCACAACCTACATCTAATAATAAACCTTTACCAGAAAGTTTTTTTTCAGCCTTCAACAAACGCTGTCGAAAAGTCTGGCTATTAATTTTCATGCCTTGAAAATAATTAGAATATCCTCCTTTAGGAAAATCGTTATTATAGTAATCTTCTTGATAGATAGCAGTGGGATTTTTTGGTGGATTGTTATCCCATACCATACCACATTCAGAACATTTAGCTAATAGATAATCATCTCCTGCTTTGTAGTAGTTAAATTTATCTGTATGACATAAGGGGCAATGATTCTTTTGCATAATATTTGATTAAAATATTACCTGGGATTTTAATCCCAGGCTTATAGCTGAAGTCCCTTAAAAGGGACTAAAAATTTTAAGGTGTAAGTACAGAAATGAATTTTTGTGCAGGTTATCAATTTTAACCGAAATTAGCAAAGATAAATATATTGCCTGGGATTAAAATCCCAGGCTGATAGCTGAAGTCCCTTTTAAGGGACTAAAAATACCCATCCCTTTGAAGCAAACTTAAGGTATTAGTACAGAAATTAATTTTTGTGCAGGATATCAACTTTTAGTTAGATTTGTACATTTAAAAGATAAAAATTAGAATGGCATTATGGCGACTTTTCTATCATTTTGTTTGGTCAACTAAATATAGAAAACCTCTAATTACACTAAATATAGAACCTCAACTTTATCATTATATTATTGGCAAAGCTAATGCTCTTAATTGTATTATTCATGCTATTAATGGTACAGAAAATCATATTCATTTAGTAGTTTCAGTCCCACCTAATTTAGCTATTTCTGATTTTGTGAAAAATATTAAAGGTAGTAGTTCTCATTATCTAAATAATGTTCTACCTCCGAAGGAAAATAAATTTGCTTGGCAAGCAGGATATGGTGTCTTTTCTTTGGGAAGAACACAACTAGAACGAGCGATCGCTTATGTCGATAATCAAAAACAACATCATTCAAAAGGAACTTTAAACAATGAATAATGAATAATGAATAATGAATAATTAATTATTAGGGCTTGCTGAATAAAGCTAAAAGTAAGAATAGTCAAGGTAATTGAGCTTTTTAT
>NZ_JAAHHG010000271.1 GCF_010692555.1 Okeania sp. SIO3B5
CCTTTCCCTACACGAGGTTCTTCCGATCTGTAATGCTAAGTGTTCCTCTGCTGGAAGTCTTTGAATATTGGTAGGATTATTATTGAGTTTATTAAAATCAACATGATGACGATGGTTGCCATCTGCTGACTTATATACTCCTGCATTCAAGTTATAAAAGTCTGCCAACAAATGGGTATAAATCCACTTTTCTTTTTTAGGATTCCAAACCATTTCATAACCATCTAATCCCTGACCAGTTTTTGTCTTTTGAGATAACTTTCGATACAGAGGCATCAAAGCATCATTTGGTGTTAATAAAGCTGCTGGTTTATAACTACCATCTCTAAGCATAAAAGGATGATCTGGAGTACAAATTAGAGTTTCATCATTATCCAAAATTATCTTAATAACTCTGGCATTTTGCTTCGTCATTCTCGCATTAATTATCCTTTCAATTGCCACATATCCCTTCTCATTAATTGTGTAACAAAAATGTTCTTTACCCTCAGCTTGTTCAGCTACTATTTCTCCAAAGCTGAGATTACGTCCATCAGCTAAAGCAATTTGTTGATTTTTTAGCCAACAGCCCCCGGCGCTGTCGCCCTCGACCAGGTATATCTCGGATTCTTCAGGGTTTTTCGTACTGCAATCGGCTAGTTTTCCTGGTAATGGAGAAGATTCTAAAACTGATTTTCTCCTCACTAAATCCCTCGCTCGACGTGCTGCTTCTGCTGCTTTAAAAGCTTGAATAGCCTTCTCTAAAACTGCATCAGCAATTTGAGGATTAAAGTCTAAATATTCAGTTAAAACTTCTCCTACCAAAGAGTCAACAATACCTCTAACTTCAGTATTGCCCAACTTAGTCTTTGTTTGACCTTCAAATTCTGGTTCGGGAACCTTTACAGAAATAACTGCCGTTAAACCTTCCCGAACATTTTCACCACCCAAATTAGAATCACTTTCTTTGAGTTTATTCCGCTTACGAGCAATACCATTCATTGTTCTGGTTAAAACAGTTTTCAACCCCTCCAAATGAGTACCACCATCAATAGTCCGAATATTATTGGCAAAACCGAGAACATTATCACTAAAAGCATCAACACACCATTGCAAAGCTACTTCCACTTGTACATCATTCTTTTCCCCTTGTACAAAAATCACCTCTTCGTGCAAAGGTTGCTTTTCCCGGTTCATGTAGATAACATATTCCTTGATTCCACCCTCATAACAATAAGATTCAACTCGTGGTTCATCACTTTTGATTAATTCTAGGCGGTGGTCTGTTATCGTAATCTTGACACCTGCATTCAAATATGCTAGTTCTCGCAGACGACCAACAACAGTATTGTAGTCAAATTCTATACCTGTAGTAAAAATCTGTTCATCGGGGAGAAAGTGTACTGATGTACCCGTGCGCTTTTCTTTATTAGACTTAGATTTCAGCTTATCAGTAGGTTTGCCACGCTCATAACCTTGGATATGTGTCTTTTTCTCACGCCAAACCGTTACCTCTACCCACTCTGACAGAGCGTTGACCACAGAAACCCCCACTCCGTGTAATCCCCCAGAAACTTTATAACCACCACCACCAAATTTACCTCCAGCGTGGAGAACAGTCATAACTGTTTCTAAAGCTGACTTACCTGTTTTAGAATGGGTATCCACCGGAATTCCCCGGCCATCATCTGTAACTTTAACAGAACCATCTTCATTCAGATCTACTTCGATGTGGGTGCAATAACCAGCTAGCGCCTCATCGATAGAGTTATCGACAACTTCGTAGATTAGATGATGTAGTCCACGAGGCCCTGTGGTCCCAATGTACATTCCTGGTCGCTTGCGTACCGCTTCGAGACCTTCGAGAACTTGTATTTGTTCAGCGCCATAATCGCTGCTGGCCATAGCAATATCCCTCCTAATACTGGCTTTAATCGCAACTTTTGTCAAAAAATGATAAAGTTCTAGTAAATTATAACATAAAAGCCTTAAAAGCGACTCTGGGCTATTCTGAGGAGAAATTTATTTAGGGGATGTAGGCAGCCAGGAGTCAGAAGTCAGGATTCAGGAGTCAGGAGACAGAATTAACAAAAATTTAGACAGAAGTTTCGACCTAATATCTAATCCGGTAGCATCGGTGTAATTAGACGGGAAGTAGGGGAGTAGGGGAGTAGGGGAGTAGGGGAGATGGAAAAATACTTGGTAATGGTTGAAGATGAAACATTTTTTACTTGCCGAATTAAACGGATTTGATTAAAACAACGATCGGGACACCCTTATCAATGGATAATTGATAATTGATGAATTTGGTTGGTGGTGAGACCTCTATTAGAAATTTAACTTCTGACTTCTTCAATTAACAAGGAGTCAGGTAGGGGAACCGACGGAGAGTTGACCTGAATTATTTCTTGATAGAATAATATGTAGAAACCAATAACTTGTCTGACTTTTGACTTTTGACTTTTGACTTTTGACTTTTCTCTAATTACTATTTGTGGGCCTACTGCTACAGGTAAATCTGGATTAGCCTTGGATTTAGCCGAGAGATTAGGATCGGCGATTATTAGTGCAGATTCCCGTCAAGTGTATAAGTATTTTAACATTGGAACGGCAAAACCAACTACAACAGAACGGGAATTAGTATCTCATTACCTAGTAGATATTTGTGAACCCACGGAGATTTTAACTCTAGCAGAATATCAGGAACAGGCACAAGATTTAATTAATAAAACTGGTGTGACATTGCCAAGTTTATTAGTGGGGGGTACAGGTTTATATATTAAGGCAGTAGTTAAAGGTTTGAAGATTCCTAGAGTTGGGCCTAATGAAAAGTTGCGATCGCAATTAGCAGATTTAGGTCAAAAACAATGTTACGAAATGTTAAAACAAGTTGATGGGATTGCTGCTCAAAAAATTCACCCTAATGATGCGACACGAACATTGCGAGCATTGGAAGTTTTTTATGTGAGTGGGAAACCCATTTCTCAACAGCAGGGAGAAAACCCACCAGATTATCCTATTTTGCAGATCGGGTTAGACTGTGATGTGGAAGTTTTGGGGAGTCGTATTCGTCATCGGACAAATAAAATGGTGGAAGTTGGGTTAGTGGAAGAAGTCAAGTTTTTATGTGAAAAATATGGTGCGGAGTTACCATTGTTAGATACATTAGGTTATGCAGAGATGAAACAATATTTGGCAGGAGATATTAGTTTAACTGAAGCTATAGATGCAACAGTTTTACATACTCGTCAGTTTGCCAAGCGACAACGAACTTGGTTTCGAGCGTATCCAGAAATTGAATGGTTTGATGCAGCAGCACCAGGTTTATTAGATAAAGTTTGGCAGCGAGTGGAGGAGTTTATATCAACTAGAGAGTAGGAAGTAGTAGGAAAGAATTGAGAAATCTGTAGGGACGTTGTATGCAACGTCCCTACCTATTCCCTAAGATTGATTATTTCTCCCTGTTCCTTGTTCCCTCTTTTCTAGAGATGTCTAATAGACATATCCAATAATAAAAAATAAAATCAATTACCGCACATAAATTATCAATTCTTCCCCTCCTGGGAGGGGTTAGGGGTGGGTTCCCTACTCCCTACTCCCTCTTTTCTGGAGATGTCTAATGAACATTTACTAAACAACTACCATAAAAAACAAAAAAAAGGTAGGCAAAACCCACCTTTGAAATGGAGAAAGAATAAAAAGTTTCTGTTAAAATCTCCTTTCCCAAACTGATAAGTAATTCCTCATTATTAATTGCTGATAGCTGACTGCTAATAGCTGAATGCTTACCAATAAATTATGCGCCAACAGATTCTTTCGCAGCATACATAACTTCCAAAGAAATCTGCTCAAAACCACGTTCTCTGGCAAACTTTTCCGTATTTCGCTTCACCTTACCCCGAACAAAACCAGGCACTTTATTCAATTCTGCCTTTGCTTCCTTCGTCCAATTCAAATCAGAATCAGCAGAAATACTCTTAGTAATTACCTCTTTAGTATCATGGCCACCAAATATTTCTAATAGATGGTCTTCCATACCCAAAGTAAAGGAATTATAAACCAGATCTGCAATTTGATTAGTTCCTTCATAACCCATAAACGGTTTATAACCAATAGGGAAATTCTGAATATGAATAGGTGCAGCAATTACACCGCAAGGAATATTCAACCGTTTACCAACATGACGCTCCATTTGCGTGCCAAAAATTGCTGAAGGTTCCACACGAGCGATCGCATCCCCAATCTCACCATTATCCTCAGTAATTAAAACCTCATCGCAATATTCACTCACCTGTTCCCGGAACCAGTCAGCATCATACTTACAATAAGTACCTGCCCAAACCACATGAATACCCATTTCCCGTGCCAAAATTTTTGTCATGGCAGCAGCATGAGTATTATCCCCAAATACCACCGCCTTTTTACCAGTTAAATTTTGACAGTCAATGGAACGAGAAAACCAAGCAGCTTGAGAAACGTGCAAAGTTTGATTATCAATAAATTCTTCATAGTCAACATTAGCACCTTGAGCATTAACCACTTGCTGAATTTTACGAATACAACGAGCAGTTTCCACTACACCCATAGGAGTAATGTCAACATAAGGAGTTCCAAACTCTGACTCTAAATATTTAGCTGCCATTATCCCCAGTTCGCGATAGGGTGTGAGATTAAACCAAGCGCGAGGTAGATTTTTTAAGTTGTGAACGGAAGCACCTTCAGGAATAACTTCATTAACTTCAATGCCTAAGTCTGCCATCAAGCGTTTTAATTCAGTGCAGTCGTGTTGGTTGTGGAAACCAAGGGTAGAAACACCAATGATATTCACAGAAGGTTTTTCAGTTTTCCCCTCTGGCAGTTCTCCTTTCTTTTTCGCCTTCTCAATATAATACTTAACTATTTGCTGCAAAGTGTTGTCCGCAGCTTGGAGTTCATTAACACGGTAATGGTTAACATCTGCCAACATTACATCACCTTTAGCATCAAGTTGAGCGCGTTCGACAAAGTTTTCTAAGTCTTCTTGCAAAATGCTAGAAGTGCAGGTGGGAGTAAGAACAATTAAATCTGGGGTTTCTTCTTTGTCTTTGCGGACAATGTTATCTACTACTTTTTCTTGAGAACCCCGCGCTAGTACGTTACGATCTACTACGCTGGCAGTCACAGGTGTATAATCTCTTTCTCTTTCTAACATAGAGCGCATGACATTGAAGTAGTCATCACCGAGAGGAGCGTGCATTATGGCGTGAACGTTTTTGAAAGAGCTGGCAACGCGCAGAGTGCCAATGTGAGCGGGACCTGCATACATCCAGTAGGCTAATTTCATCTAATTTTCTCCGTTTTATTGTTAACTGTTATAGAGCTGTTAGTTTGATTGTCTCAGATTTTTGATATTTTTATTCATTTAACGGGACTTTTTGAACAATATTTTTTCAGGGTATTCCATCAACAAGAAACTTAGTTTGTCATTAAAGCAATAAAATTTTGTTTTATTTAAGTATTCTTAATTTTTAGGTTAATTTCTGTTAATTAAAGACATAAAAGGTTGACAATTGTTTGATATGGGTATAGGAAATTAGCGATCGCTAATTTGCTAATGACGAAAAAGGTTGGCAATTATTTTGTTTCGATATCAAAAAGCGATCGCTTGCCTAAAGTATGCGATCGCCCTTCACAAAAATAAAACATTAGAAATATAACTAACTTGACACTCCACGGACTAAAGTCGCGTGGATTCGTGACTAGGAGCTTTCTATCGGGTTAAAACCACGATTTTCACATTGCTCGTTTACGAAGTATGCCGTTAGGCAAACAACCACATTGCCAGTACCGTACCGTAGTACGTATACAGCAGCAGTCCACGCTTACGGTGCCAATTGCCACTACTCTCTCCGACCAAAAGGCCATTGAGTCTACTTTTTAAGTTATTAATTAATAATAACACATTTTTTTGACTACGGGTTAAAACCCGCGACCGTCGTTTCCATCCACCGCTTAAAAGACGGTGGTTTCCCACTTACCGAATTTTTATGATGATTATATTACTTATTACTTCCAATGACTGCATCCAATAATAGATCCGCACCAAAACGCACAGGATCAGTGCAAGGTAAACCAGTTTCTGTTTCTATTTGAGCGATCGCTTCTTTAGCCGTCACTTCATCTAAATGAAAAGTATTCATAGCAATACCAACAACTCGCGCTGGTTCCATAGCGCCACCAGCAGCAGCTACCATCTCATACAACTGAATTACTTTAGGTAGTGGTGGAATCAAAACACTAGGATGATTGCGAATATGAGTTTGATTAGCACGATGTACCAAAATTAAATCCGTGGGTTGAGTACCGCGCAATAGTGGGAGGGTAGCAGTAGAACCAGGATGCAATAAAGAGCCTTGGCCTTCAATAATCAGTAAGTCGTGGGTATTGCCAAACTCCATAATCATTTGTTGCACTGCTCCAGCAGCAAAGTCAACTCGCACTGCATCTAAAGCAATACCATTACCAGCAATCATTAAACCTGCTTGGCCTGTAGCGAGGAATTTAGAATTGAAACCTCGGCGTTGAGCTGTGGCATTGAGTTCTAAACTGGTAGACATTTTACCGATCGCCATATCAGTACCCACTGTTAAGACTCGGCGACAAGAAAGTGTTCTAGCTTTCCCACTAGCAATAGTTAATCCTTGAGGTTCCTGACGCACATCCCATATCCATTGTGTAGGTCGCAATAGTGGTTGAATTTCTGGATGATTTGCCAGAGAGCTATGCAAACCGTTGACTACTGATAACCCAGAAGTAACTGCTTGTTTGATTTCTCCAAACCATTCATCAGGTAAAGCACCGCCGGAAGGAGCAATACCTATGACTAATACTTCTGGTTCAAAAGCGATCGCTTCGGCAACGGAAGCAACTATTGGTACATCGCGGGGAATTTTAGTGAGTTCGGGTAATGATTTTCCGGCACATTGGCGATCGATGACGGCAACAATTTCTGCTTGACTGTAGCGCAATAGTGATAAGCCAGTTTTGCCTGATGAACCCTGTATGCCATTGTGTAGTAGAATTGCTATTTTACTATTTTGAACTTTTGATTGTGTATTTTCTGTAGTCATGGTTTTTTAACGAATAAATTATCTTTGTAAGTACAAGTAATAGTTAATAATGAACCGATAATACAAATAAAACTCCTTTTATAACTTAACATCTGTATAGGTAATTTACAAATCTTTGTATAACCTTAACTATAGTATTTAGTTTAAACTAGCATTCATTGAAAATTGTGTAATAATTTGTTAAAAATATATTTTTAATCAACGTTCCTGATTCTTTATTGAAAAATCATAAATCCATGAGTATATTTTAATGATAAATTATGATTTTTTTTGCCCATCATACCAATTCCCAAAAATAATGCTATACTTCATGAAAACCTCAGTTATTAAGTAATAATAATGGTTCAGTAATGTTTTTAACGATTCTCGGCATTAAAACAAGATATCTTATGTCTTTGAATCCTACTCCCTACTCCCTACTCCCTACTCCCTACTCTCAAGGAGATGTAGCAAGACTTTTGAGATTTGGTATCAGACATAATTAAATGCAAAAATTTCCTCAAAAATTAGTGAAAAATATGCTGTTGTCCATAATATTTATTACTACAGTAAATTTTACTGATAAATTGTGGGTATGCGCCTCCCCTTTTAAGGGGATAAAAAAAATAGAATTCCGTATTTTCTTGCCTCCTTATTGCAGAGGTACTGATAACTGATAACTGATAACTGAAATGACTATCTTAGCCGTCACAAAGGTCGAAAATACTAATATTTTTAGTACTATTGATGGAATTTTTCAAAAGTTAGTAGCCATCCTAGAAAAAATTATCTTTTTTGATATTGCTGGTTTCCCACTAATTGTATTGTGGCTAATTTTAGGAGCAATTTTACTAACATTTCGTATGGGGTTTATTAATATTCGAGGTTTTAAACACGCTATTGATATCGTTAGAGGAAAATATGATTCCCCAGAAGATGAAGGAGAAGTTACTCACTTCCAAGCTCTTGCCACAGCTATTTCTGGCACAGTGGGTATAGGAAATGTGGCAGGTGTAGCGATCGCCATCCAATTAGGCGGGCCTGGTGCTGTATTTTGGATGACTATTGGTGGGTTATTTGGTATGACCAGCAAATTTACCGAATGTACTCTTGGTCTGAAATACCGAAGAATCAACTCAGATGGTTCTATAGCTGGAGGCCCAATGTACTATTTATCCAAAGGTCTAGCTAGTATGGGATTGCGTGCAATGGGGCAAGGAATGGCCACTTTATTTGCTTTCTTCTGCGGACTATCGACTCTAGTTGGTGCTAGCATTTTCCAAACTAATCAGTCTTACATCGCCGTTTCTAATGTTATACCTGGGTTATCAAGTTGGGTTTATGGTGCGATCGTGGCAATATTAGTAGCGATCGTCATTCTGGGTGGAATGAAACGTATTGGTGCAGTTGCGGGTAGTTTAGTACCAACAATGGCAGTTATTTATATTGTTGCTTGTCTGTGGATTTTAGGTATTAATTTTACCCAAATTCTGCCAGCTTTTGGTAAAATTTTCACCGAAGCATTTTCTCCTTCAGCAGTAGTTGCTGGTGGTTTTGTCACAACATTTTCTATAGGGTTAAGACGGTCAGCTTATTCTAATGAAGCAGGATTAGGTACTGCATCTATTCCCCATGCTTCGGCTAAAACTAATGAACCAATTCGAGAAGGAATAGTGGCTTTATTAGAACCATTTATTGATACAGTTATTATCTGTAATATGACAGCTTTAGTAATTGTAATTACAGGAGTTTATCAAGATTATCGGCAAGGAATTGATGGAGTAAAAATGACTTCTGATGCTTTTGCTTCAGTTTTTAGTTGGTTCCCTTATATCTTGGCTTTTGCAGTTTTCTTGTTTGCTTTTTCAACTATGATTAGTACTGCTTATCAAGGAATAATTTCTTGGAACTATTTGTTTGGCAGTCAGACAGCTATTATTCCTAAAATTATCTATATTTTGGGTGTAATAATTGGTGCTAATGTTAGTGTTGGTGCAGCTTTAGATTTTACAGATATGATGCTTTTAGCTATGGCTTTTCCTAATTTAATTGGTTGCTATTTAATGTCAGGTGAAGTTGCATCCGATCTAAGAAATTATATGCTTCGTTTGCAGTCAGGAACAATGTAATATATGAGAAACAATTTTTGATCTCAATTAAGCAGATTTGACCTTTTTTGTATTTTTTTTCTGACTTTCAAACTTGCCCTTACCTTTTTTGACTATCGGGTATCGTTTTCTTTTGTTACGAAGTTGACCTTTCTTCCAGACTGGAGATTTTCCACGGGGTTTGGGAGCAGATGTGGGTGTTCCAATGAGGGCAATAACTGCTTCAAAGCCCTTATCGATCAAAAGTTTTGGCTTATGCTAATTTAATTATCATCCCCCAACTATGCAACACAAAAATCACTATACCACACTTACATGGAATAGGCTGTATTCTGTTGCAATGCACTTGTTAGGATTCATACCCGGCCTGAGAAAAGTGCAACGCAGCCTATGACCTCAACTGAGATATCTTTAAATCTCTGATTAAGGACACTCTTCAACTCTTCAAGGTTGTCGTATTGGTTTGAAAAAAACCCTTTCTTGTTGTAAATAGCCATCAAACGCTTGGCAAACCAATTTCTCGACACACCACCCTGTAAAATTGTTGAACCAAAAAGAACTCCATTAGGATTCATCAAAGCCTTGAGATAATCGAGAGCAACTGACTTCGTCTCAAGGGTGCCTGGAAGACAATGGAACACGTAATTGATTCCTACAGAATCAAACTTTTCTGCATCCAAGTTAATGGGCTCTAAAATATTTCGACCATAGGTTTTTGGGTTATATCGCGCAATACGCTGGGAAGTAAATTCCAGCGTATTGCTATTAAGGTCAATCAATGCAACACGTGGCGTTTGGGAGGGAAATTTGCACCGATCAAGGAAGTAGCCTGTTCCTATTCCCACATCTAGATGATTCGCTGTAACCATTTGGTTGTAGTGCTTCATCAGCCATTTAGTCGGGCATTTCCAAATGAATTGGTTTGAAAAGCCAAGGACTACGAGATCGTAGACAGCTAGTGTCTGCTTGGTGTAAACAGCTTGCGCAACTTCTACTTGTTCATTTGTAATATTCATGTCTACCTTATCTATTTTTTACTGCTACTTTATTTTTACTATAAAGTCTAATATCATGTCCGCAGGACTTACGCAAGGGCACTACATATAGTGTTAACCCTTAAGGTTCTCTGTACATTGGCTATCTAAACTAAGTTCCTCTTAGCGATCGCCACAGCCACAAAATTATCATTAAATGAAAAATTAGATTGAGTATATTGTAGGTTGTCTGGTATTATTATAATTGAAAATAGCATATATTTTCTTTTTGTCCAAAGTCCAAAATGGGAAGGATGCTGTGTTTGAACTTACTGATGCGACAATATTAAACCCTAGCCCCAGTTCTGTGGCCGAATTATCTTTGTCTCCAATATTTCGCAGACAATGGCATAGTGTTTATGAAGCTATAGAAGATTGTTATCCATCACGATATAAAATGATGGAAGTTTATATCAACCAAATCGCATTCAATCAAAGACCATTATTAGTAGGAGATCATAGTGCTTGGCTACGACCAGATGCAGTTACCTTACAAGAAAGAACCTATGAACATATGTTAGCGTAGCTCCCCCGGAGGGGAAATATGATATTACATTCTGGTAAAGATTCAGGTGAGAGTGATCGCCTAATACTATTTATTCTATTTCATCTGAACAAATTTATAGTCTAATTCACCAACGCCAATTCTTTATTCCTCAACTTGATAACCCAACTCTGCTAATTGAATCCGAGACTGTCGCCATTTAGATTGCACTTTTACAAATAACTCCAAATAAACTTTTCCAGCAATTAACTTTTGAATTTGTTGACGTGCTGCGCTACCAATAGCTTTTAACATATTCCCCCCTTTACCTATAATAATTCCTTTCTGAGATGAGCGTTCAACATGAATAGTAGCAAGAATACGAGTAATAGTTGTTTCCTCTTCTACTCTATCAATAGCGATGGCTACTGAGTGGGGTACCTCTTCCCGAGTCAACAGTAAGATTTGCTCTCGGATCAATTCCCCCATAATAAAACGTTCTGGTTGGTCTGTTACTAAGTCAGGAGGATAATAATAAGGTCCAGCTTCAAGATGTTCAATCAACAAATTTTGTAGTCCTTCTACTCCTTCCCCTGTAAGAGCAGAAAATTTCACTATTTGCCAAGGGTGAGGAGCGATAGATTGATGATAACTAGCTTCTATTTCCCGATCATCTTGAGGTTGTAAGTCTAATTTATTCAAACCTAAAACCACAGGAGTATCTGTTTTGTTGAGTAAATCGATAATATATCGATCGCCCCCACCAGCTATTACTGACCCATCAACTACCAGCAACACCACATCTACAGATTGGATTGCTATTTTAGCATTTTGAACTAATACTTTGCCCAATTGGTGATGAGGTTTATGAATACCAGGAGTATCAACAAAAATCATCTGCGCTGCTTCTGTAGTCAAAATACCACGCAAACGATTACGAGTAGTTTGAGCAACTGGGGAAGTAATAGCAATTTTTTGCCTTACCAGTTGATTCATTAGAGTAGATTTGCCAACATTAGGCCGTCCTATTATACCAACAAATCCAGATTTATATCCCGCAGGTGCTACGGGAATTATCATACTTGTGGACAATTCCATTTTTGTATTTTTTTAATTTTATATATTTCAAAAATAACAACTTATACTAAATTTGGTTTAGAAAGAACCGTTATTATGAAGGTAAGAAAGAATGCAGAGGGCAGAATGCAGAAGGATTAGAGAGTAAGAGCGAAAAACGGACTTTTGATAACCGGATTTGGTATTATTAATATTAAGTAAAATTTTTTTGATATCAACTGTTGCTTGCTAGTAGAGCTGAAAAATATAGACTATCCAAGACTTATATCTACAAAATGTCTATATTTTTACACCATTAATTTGTGTTATTATCACATACGTCTGCTAAGACCAGAGGATTTTAGCAACGATTATGGAGTGTCCTGCACTCGACTTTTCATCTCTGATGAAAACCCCAGAGGGAATCCTAAACTCAATGTGCTTGAGCGGAACATTAACTTTCTTTGTTAGTAGACTTATGGACGGGTGAGTCGGGAAATCGCTTTTAGTCACCGATGAAGAGCGTATCTAAGATTGTTTAGATTTTTAGAAGGTGATAGATACTATACATTTTTCTTGTAGTTATAAGAATATTATCAAAATACAAGGATTAAAGTATATTACGTTGTGTGAGTCTCAGAGGATTTTAGCAACAATTATGGAGTGTTTTGCACTCGACTTTTCATCTCTGATGAAAACCCCAGAGGGAATCCTAAACTTTCTTTGCCAGTAGACTTATGGACGGGTAAGTCGGAAAATCGCTTTTAGTCACCGATGAAGAGCGTATCTAAGATTGTTTAGATTTTTAGAAGGTGATTAAATTGATCTAGAACTAGGAAAAAAAATGAAAAAATTTTCTACATTATTAGGAAGTGTTTGTGCTTTAGTAGTCGCAAATTTACCTCTGCCAACTTTGGCAATACCATCTGATTTCGACTACAAATCTGGTAAGGAAGAATATTATCCATTACCAGATTTGTCTATTCCTTACAGAACTTTACCCAGAAGATTTGATTTTCCAATTATTACTGAAGTTGATGTTGATGACAGTATCAGTACAGACTCTCCAATAACTGATGCTTTTGTTAACAACCTACCTCCTATACCCACTGGAATTACTTTAGATGAGCTTTTGCGTTACAGAGCGGAGTATACTGCTTCTATAGAAGCTTGGGGAGAAGAGGTTACAGAATGTTTGAATAAAAAACCACGATTACTGAGAGTTAGCACAGGCAACCCAGTCATTATTAATGGAGTAGAAGGTACAATAGTTCTAAATGCTAACAATCGTGCTGTCTGTAGGTAACAAATAATTAATAATTAATAATTAATAATTACCTCTTCTTTTCAAGGAGAGGATTTACTCAAAGGAAAATTTTTTCTTGAAAGGAGAGGCTTTAAACCTTAATTATTCGGTAATCTAAAAAAGAAAGCTTGGTTCTAAATGAGATGAATAGAAACAAGCTTTCTTTATTTTTTTTTTACTTTTTAAAGACAATCACTCAGAAACAAAGAAGGCTGCATAGTCAGAAGTAAGAAGTGAGTGTATGAGGTCAAGTCCTCGGTCTGTTAGTGTGTCTAGGCTGCATACATTACTGCATTTCCACCGAACACCTATAAACGGGTAGTCTTCCCGTGACCTTAC
>NZ_JAAHHG010000272.1 GCF_010692555.1 Okeania sp. SIO3B5
AGCAGGTATTAAAGTTGTGGGAGTTTTAGCGATCGCGACTACTAGAAAACCAAGTCCTCCTAGAGGAGTAGGGGAGTAGGGGAGTAGGGGAGTGGGGGAGTAGGGGAGTGGGGGAGTGGGGAAGTGTAGGAGTAGAGGAGTAGGGGAGTGGGGGAGTGGGGGAGTAGGAAAGAAACCGAAATACATTCTCATTTCTTTTGTTTTTTTCTTCCCTATTCTCTGTTCCCTAAAACAAACGAATTTTGTACCTCACCAACATGGTAATTGCTATATTGACGCGAATAAATCCTATCAAAGAAATTTTTGTAATTAGGGTTTGCTGATTAAATCTCAAATAATTACCAGATAGAGGTTTGAGCCTTTTTAGGTATTAAAAAAATACATGGTTTTCAGCTCTTCATGCTCAAAAAGTTAGCACTTTTAGCGCATAGTTGGGCAAAAAAATTCTCCCCTACTCCCCCGCTCCCCTACTCCTTAAAAAAGACTTTTTCAGCAAACCCTAATTAGCTATGCTTAGAAAAATAGATTGTAATATTTGGGTTGCCGAGCAACCTTTCAGATTTTTGGGATTAGATTTTGGTGTAAGAATGACCGTAATTAGTTTAAAAAATGACGAACTAGCTGTCATATCATGTCCGGTAGCACCGTTTGTGTATAAAATTAAGGTAAAAATGGGAGAAAACCTTCTGCCTCCTGCCTCCTGCCTCCTGCCTTCCTTCCACCAAAGTCTAATTATTCAACCGGACATGATATCATTTCTCCAATTAAAGTTGATAATAAAATTATTGAGCAATTTAGAGAGATTGGAAATGTCAAACATATTATCGCTCCAAATCTTTTTCACCATCTTTTTTTATCTGACTTGAAAAATATTTATCCTCAAGCAAAAGTTTATGCTGTTTCAGGTTTGAAGAAAAAAAGACCGGATATTTCTATCGATAAAATATTAGATGATGATGAACAATATTTTGGTAGTAAGCTCGAATATTTCTTATTTGAAGGAATGAATACTTTTCTTCTGAATGGAGTATCGCCTTTACCAAATAATTAAGGTTTAAAGCCTCTCCTTTAAAGGAGAAACAAGAAAAGATTTTCCTTTGAGTCAATCCTCTTCTTTTCAAGAAGAGGTAATTCTAAATTCTAAATTCTAAATTCTAAATTATTGAAATGAGTATGTTTTTTTTCACGGTGAAAGTAAAACATTGATTGTGACAGATATTGTATTTAACTTTGATGAAAGCTTTCCATTTACAACAAAGTTAGTATCTAAAATTCTGGGAGTATACAAACAACTTAGACCATCATTTTTAGAATGGTTGGGTACTAAAGAAAAAGAGAAAGTTAGACAATCAGTTCAGAAGATTTTGCAATGGGATTTTAGAAGGGTTATTATGGCTCATGGCACTATTGTAGAAGATGATGCAAAGCAAAAGTTTAAGAAAGGATATGAGTATTTTTTAGAGAAAATTTGAGGTAAGTTAATATTAATTATTCTGATGTTTGCTTCTCCTTACTCCCCTCCTGGGAGGGGCGGGGGTGGGTTGGGTTAGGTGTAAGTTTACTCCCCCACTTCCCTTCAATACGAAAATATAGAAAACTGTTTTGAGAAATGGTATTAAAAGTGGAGGCTTTGAGCCACAATTTCTCGGCAAGGTAAAGACGTAATTTGTAGGGAACAGGGAATAAAAGACAAATAAGGATAGGAAAATTTACACTTGTTCTTTTTCATTTCTACCACCTAACACCTAACACCTAGAAATCAACCAATGTAGCAAGATTTTTTGAAAATAGTATTATTTTCATCAAGCTGCTTTTTTATTAATTGATTTTTGGCAAGATTTAACAACAACCCATTTTCCTGTTATCGGATCGCGATATACATTAAAAGGGTTAGATTTAAGTGATTTATAACTATTTTTAGGCTTCATAATGTGCTCCTGATTTTTTGATATACGGCACTACGCAAATAGAGCACGGATATTTCTCTAATTCCTGCTCCCGGACAATTAAAATTTATTGTCAAACGCCAAAAAATGTAGTGCTCTATTATTATATTTTCAAAAAAGTTACTAAAAAACTGTAACTTATTAGATGATTAAATGTGATGATAATTAATATTGAAAGTGATTTTCATCACTTTTGCTCTATGGAAGAATAGGATGTTAATATCTTTGAATTTTATTTCCTGTTATCAAGTCTAATTTAACAAGGTCAGAAGTCAGAAGTCAACCTACCCCTAATATCATGTTCGGTTGAATACTTACACTTTGGAGGAAGGAAGGCAGGAGGCAGCTATGTTGGAGGCAGAAGCGGTGCGACCCCGCGTCGGCGTCAGACGCAAGGGAATGCGCACTCCTGTGAGGGAAGAAAGGATTAAAAGGGATAAAGTTTTTTTATAACTGATTATCCGAACATGATATAACCCCTCCCAGGAGGCAGGGCTGTTTCATTCTTGATAGACACGGGGAAGCGGAGACACGGAGACACGGGGATGGAAGCTTTTAAGCGGCGTTGAACCAAATATCCTTTCAGAGTTTAACGACTCTTATTGGCTGAAAAATCGGCAAATTTTGGCAAATTTCACTGTTCCACTATCCCCATTACTCCCATTCTCCCGCGCATCCTTAATCTACAATACTTTAAAACAGCTCTGCTCCCAGGAGGGGAAGTAGGAGATTTGAGGAACTCTCCAAAAATATTTCGCCTTAAAAGGTGGGGTTGCGCGACCCAATTATTTCAATAATAGGTTTTTCATACAAAGATTAATAATTATTTAAAAAAGAAGAAGATGTTCCTAAAAACTGGTACTGAAGCCATTAATTATTAACTGGTCTTCCTTTACGTCGCCAATCCGACGGCTCCCCTAACTAATACCATATCTCAAAAATTTTTCTACTCTTTCTTCTTCTTTCTTTCTTCCTGACTCCTAAATAATTAGGGTTTGCTGAAAAAGTCTTTTTTAAGAAGTAGGGGACCCACCCCTAACCCCTCCCAGGAGGGGAAAGGGGGAGTAGGGGAGTAGGTGAGAATTTTGTTGCCCAACTTTTGCTAAAAATGCTAACTTTTTGAGCATAAAGAGCTGAAAATCATGTACTTTTTTAATACCTAAAAAGGCTAAAACCTTGATCTGGTAATTATTTGATATTTAATCAGCAAACCCTAATTAAAATTAATATCATACACTAATTCACCAACGCCAAAAATATGAGTAAAAAGCCTAGGAAATTAACAAAAATTTTGACAACCACTCTAGTCATAGCAGCGATAATTAGCTTTGATTTTTTGCAAGATATATTCAAGCCAAAACCAGTTGATGCTGCTGAAAGAATAGTATTTAAAGTTCCTAATTTCATAGATTTATATATGTCTGTAGACTCTCTAGAAGTTTTTGCTAAAGAAGGAAAAATTAGTAATGATTTTGCCTTTTATGCTGCTTTTATGGAAGAAGAAGATTTGGCAAATTTGCAGAAAGTATTACAAAAACGTTTTGATATTCCCCCTGAATTAATTTCTCGTCTTACAAATATGGCAATGGGAGAAGATTTTCTCCAATATTTTGGTCGGTTAGTACAAATTGACCCGGATATTAACGGTTATGATGCAATAAGAACAGCTTTAATAGAAGCTGCATCAGACCGAGAGGAAGGATTTACTATTATCAATGTTATTGAAAAATTTCCCGCAGAAACAATCAGAATAAGTACAAATTTTTTATCTGAGTTTTCTAATGAGTTAACTACTTTTAATGAGTATCGAGATACTTCAGTTACAGCAATTATTGAACAGGCAGAAAAACAAGTTGCTACAGACCCAAAAATTGATTATTCTCAACTTGCAGATTTGAGTAAACTTGGTCCCTATAAAGTAATCAAAAAATCTATTAGTTTTGAAATAAGTGGTTTACGCCAAACTTACACAGGTTTAGCAGGTTCTTATAATCTTGAAGCTGATATTTATTTACCTGTAGGAATTTCTCAACCAGTACCATTAGTAGTCTATAGTCATGGTTTTGGAGCTGAGAAAAAAAATATTCTTTTAGCAGAACATTTAGCATCTTATGGCATTGCATTAGCTGGTGTTGAACATTTAGGTAGTGACTTAGCATATCGTCAATCTTTTTTAAAAGGAGAAGTTGATATAGATATCAGTCCTATTGAATATATTAGCCGACCATTAGACCTGAGTTATTTATTAGATGAACTGGAAAAGTTAGTTGAAACTGACCCTGATTGGAAATCAAAACTTGACCTAAATAAAGTAGGTGCATTGGGAAATTCTTTTGGTGCAACAACAGTCTTATCTTTAGGAGGTGCAAATATTAATTTGCCCAGATTAAATCAAGAATGTGACCCAGAAAATTTGAGTTTAAATATATCAGTATTATTGCAATGTCGTGCCAATTATTTACCCCCTTCAAACTATCAGTTAAAAGACCCTAGAATCAAAGCAGTTTTCGCTTACTTTCCTCTAACAAGTGTAGTTTTCGGACCTGAAGAAATGCAAAATATTTCTGTTCCTACTCTAATGATGGGAGGTAGTCACGACCTTCTCACCCCAGGAATAGAAGAAGATGTTCATCCTTTTATTTGGATGGATAACCCAGATAAATATTTAGCTTTTTTGGTTCCGGGAACTCATTTTTCTACCAGCACTTTAATACCTGGTTTGCCTGAAATATTACAGGGACCGACGCCAGAAGTAGGTCAGTATTATCTCAAGAACTTGAGCGTAGCTTTCTTTAAAAAATATCTAGATAATCAATCAGAATATGAACCATATTTAACTGCTTCTTATGGGAAAGTTATGAATAAAGATTCCCTAAGTTTGAGTTTAATTCAATCTTTAAAATCACAACAATTAGAAACTGCTTATGGTAGTTCTCCGCCAAAACCGATCGTACCTCCAACTGTTACTGCTCAAGTTCCTAAAAGACAAGAAAGTATCTTAGAAGAAATTCAAAGAACTGGAGTAATGAAAGTAGCAATGAGAAGAGATGCTACTCCTTTTGGTTATGTAGATAATACCGGAGAATGGGCTGGTTATTGTGAAGATATAATTGATGCTTTTGCTCAAAAAATTGCTCAACAATTGAAAATTTCTACTGGAGTTAAAGTAATAAAAATTCCATCGAATCTAGAAAATCGTTTTCAGTTAGTTCAGAATGGTAATGTACATTTAGAATGCGGTCCAAATACTATTAGAGATGATGTGAGAAATGTGGCTTTTTCTAATCCTTTCTTTGTCACAGGAACGAATTTTCTAGTTGCTAAAGACACAGAAATAAATCCTAACAGTAATTTAGCAGGAGTTCAAACAGGTGTCTTGAAGAATACTACTACAGAAAAATTTATTCAAACAAAATATCCAGAAATTGAAGCCTTTTATTTTGAAGGTAATACAGGAGTGAATCAAGCTGTAAAATCTTTAGCTAAAGGAGAAATTCAGGCTTTTGTTAATGATGGAATTTTATCTGTAGGGGAAGTAGTCAGGCAAAATTTAGATATTAATAATTACAAGCTAGTTCCAGAAAAACCTTTGACTTGTGATTTTTATGGGATGATAATTCCAAATAATGACCCGGAATGGCAAAATAAACTTAACTCTTTTATTGATAGTAATGAATCTCAACCAATTGATGAAAAATGGTTCAAAAATTTGTTTCCTTATCAGTTAGAGAATCTAGATTATTGCGTGAATCAGAAAAAGTAATACCTTGAAGAAGGAGTCAGGAGTCAGTCCTCAGGAGTCAGGAGAGAAAATTGCATGGGGATTGGTCTCCCAAACAATTTTGAACACCCTGTAGACGGTGGGGTATTATACCAATTTGATAAATGTTTGCTACAAATAGTTAGGGTATTTCTTAGGAGTCAGGAGACAGGAGACAGGAGACAGAATGAATAGCTTCAATACCATTTTTAGGTTGGAAATCATTTTTTTGTCAAAAGAAATATCTTGCATTTGTATTTTTATTCCCCTTACTATTCGTAACATTCTTTTTTCACGCTTGGTATTAAACCCGCAAAAAAAAGATAAAATTTATTCAAACAAAATATCCTCAAACTGAAGCCTTTTATTTTGAAGGTAATACGGGTGTGAATCAAGCTGTAAAATCTTTAACTAAAAGAGAAATTCAGGCTTTTGCTAATAATGGAATTTTATCTGTAGGGGAATGTAGTCAGGCAAAATTTAGATATTAATAATTACAAGCTAGTTCCAGAAAAACCTTTAACCTGTGATTTTTATCTAATGTTGGTATTTATCCCCGCACTATCCTCGTCGGCAGCGTCGTATGGGAATGCAAACCCATGCTATAATAAAACTACGAACGTGTTAGTAATAGATCAAAAACATTGAAATCTAGATACAAATATCGCATCTATCCTAATCATATTCAAATAACCAAATTAAATCAACTTTTTGGTTGTTGTCGATATGTCTGGAATCAAAGTTTAGCATATTGTAATCAACTATATATTGGTGGTCAAAAGAAACCTAGCTATGTAGATTTAACTAAACAATTCATAACTCAAGCTAAAAAAGAATTGCTTTGGCTGAAAGATGTAGCTTCTACACCACTACAACAATCTTTGAAAGACTTAGACCAGGCATATAAAAACTTTTTTGATAGTTGTACTGGAAAACGTAAAGGAATTCAAGTAAAACCTCCTAAATTTAAGTCAAGAAAGTCTAGGCAAACTGCTAGATTTGTAGGGGCTAATTACAAGATTAGTCAAGACAAAATCTATCTGCCAAAAGTAGGTAAGATTAAAATATTTTGCAATACGAAAACTACCATCACAGCCTAGCTCTGTAACCATCATTAAAGATTCATCTAATCGTCCTAGCATTGCTAGTTTTGTTATAGAAGCTTGTGCAGAATATTTGCCAAAGTCTGGTAATTCTATTGGGATTGATTTGGGTATTAACACATTTGCCACATTGAGTAATGGCGAGAAGTTTGAAGCTCCTAAACCCCTCAAAAAAAACCTCAAGAAATTAAGTAGGTTTCAACGTAAATTTGCCAAAACTGAGCTAGGTAGCAAACGTCGTGAAAAGGCAAGGGTTAGAGTTGCTAAACTTTCCTACGGAATGCTGCGCAAACACGCAAAAGTCAAAGACATTTCCTACGGAATGCTGCGCAAACGTACAGACTTCCTTCACAAGTTATCGACTGATTTAGTTAAAAAATACGACACAATTGTACTAGAAGACTTAAATGTTTCTGGTATGGTTAGTAATCACAAATTGGCTAAAGCAATTAGTGATTTAGGATGGAGAGAATTTAGGACTTTAACTGAGGCTAAATGCGAGAAATGTGGCAGGTAATTTGGGACTATTTCTAGATGGGAACCTACTTCTCAAAAATGTTCTAATTGTGGTTTTAAAGGTGGCAAGAAAGAGCTAAATGTCAGGGAGTGGACTTGCTTAAATTGTGGAACTTTGCACGATAGCTTACGCTTAACCGGAGGTTATCGTGACATAAACGCTGCTATCAATATTTTAGAAGTTATTCAGCCAAAAACCAAGGTTGAAACTACTGAAGCTAAAGTAATAGAAACTCCTGTACAATTATCACTTTTCAATGAAGTCGCCGAGGGGCACCGGTCGATTATTTATCGGACACGGAGCCGTCGTAAGTCATCCCCTAAAAAGGACGCAAATGGCAATGATGTGTCAACCCGCTCTGAGTCAGCAATTCAACTCCGGTTGTTTGATTGATAGATGGGAATCCCGCGCTGTACCATAGGTCAGCCTCAGGAGGATGTCAAGGGATGATTATTCCGAATAATGACCCAGAATGGCAAAATAAACTTAACTCTTTTCTTGATGGCAATAAATCTCAATCCATTGATGAAAAATGGTTCAAAAATTTGTTTCCTTATCAATTAGAGAATCTAGATTATTGCGTGAATCAGAAAAAGTAAATGAGTAGCAAAATTCAGCCTAATTTTTCCATCAAACGTCAAAGAAAAACTAAAAAAAGGATGTTTTTATGGTTACTACCCCTCGTCTTATTAACCACATCACTTGTGCTAGTAAATTTCTCGGCTAAAGCAGCAGAACAGATTCATTTTAATTACGGTTTTCTGAAAATTTCTGTATCTCTAACTGCTTTAGAAACTTATGCTGAAACAGGTAAAGTTGAAGATGATTTAAGGTTATATTTCCTATTGCTCGATGCAGAAAATCAGAAAAAATTGAGAAATGTACTCCAATTTAATCTGAAGATTAATCCCATGCAACTTTCTCAAGGTTTGTATTCCCCCATGGGAGAAAAATTACTCCAATATTTAGGAGAAATGATTCAAACTCAAAGTAGAAATAATGGAGCGATCGCTCTGAGAGAGGCTTTAATTAAAACTGCTGAATCTCAAGATTTTACACCTATAAATATTTTGCAAAACTTTCCGGGAGAAGTACAATTTAATATTCTCAAAATTCTGGCAGTAAATCGAGAATTTTCTGCCTTACTCGAAGATACAGAAAAGCTACTTGCAGAAGTTAAACAAATCACATTAACCGCTGCTTCTACAGAAGAAAAAATAGATTTTTCCACATTGCCAGACTTACGCCAACCAGGCAATATTTCCTTCTATCAAGAAACTCTAACTCTCAACGATAAAAGTCGTAACCGCCAATTTATAGTTAATCTTTATTTACCATCTAATCAAATACAAACTCAAACTATTCCAGTAATTATTCTTTCCCCTGGTTTAGCAGCAAAACTTAGTCAATGGCAACATTTAGCCATACATTTAGCCTCTCATGGTTTTGCCGTCGCCAAAATACAACATCCAGGCAGTGACTTTAATCATTTTCAAGCTTTTCTAGAAGGAAAAGAAACAGAAATATTTAAACTCAGAGAATTCATTAATAGACCCCTAGATATTACCTATTTATTAGATGAACTTGAACGTCGCAATAAACTTCAATATCAAGGAAAACTAAACCTAAAAAATGTCGGCATGGCAGGTCAATCTTTTGGTGCCTATACAACATTAGCTTTAGCAGGAGCAAAAATTAATTTTGCACAATTAAAACAAGATTGTTTACCCCAAATTAAATCTTTAAACCCTTCCTTATTTCTACAATGTCGTGCTTTAGAATTACCTCAAAAAAATTATGATTTACGAGATAAAAGAATTAAGTCCGTATTAATTATGGACCCAGTAAATAGCAGTATATTTGGTAAATCTGGTTTAAGTCATATTAATATACCGATTTTGTGGGTTGCTGGTAGTGAAGACCAATTAACCCCCGTAGTAATAGAACAAGTTTATCCCTTTACTTGGTTACCAGTAACAGAGAAATATTTTATGTTGACAAAAGGAGCAAAACATCTAGATTTTAATATTACTGAAATTCAAAACGTAGAATCTGTAGATGATAATTCTTTAAATCAGTTAGTTAGTGCCAGTTCCCCAGTAATTAAATCTTATATTGATGCTTTTAGTTTGGCATTTTTTCGGGCATATCTAGAGAATAATTCTGATTATTTAGATTATTTAAACTCCTCTTATGCTGTAGCTATTAGTGAAGAACCCTATACTCTTGGTTTTTTATCTGCTTCCACAGTAGAAAAGTTAATTCCAGCTTTAGCTAAAGATTAGCAGGACTTACGCCTAAAAATGTAGGTTGGGTTGAGGAACGAAACCCAACATTAGCAAGGTTTTGTTGGGTTTCACTGCCGTTCAACCCAACCTACGCCTAATACACTAAAGATTAGGAAAAGCCATTTCAGTTACCAGTTATCAGTACCTTTGCAATAAAGAGGCTTGAAATCTTGAATATTCTCTCTCTTTTTTTATACCTTTAAAAAGGGAGACTTTAGACCACAATTTTTCGGTAATAGAATTAGGGTTTGCTGAAAAAGTCTTTTTGTAAGAGTAGGAGTCAGGAGTCAGGAGAAATAGGATTTGTAGAGGAGATAGTGAGAAGAATTTTCAAATGCTCATAAGCATGAGCTTTTTATATCAAATCCGTTTAATTCCGTATAAAAAAATGTTCCATCTAAGTGCCATTGCCAAATCTTTCTTTATCTCCCCTACTCCCTCACTCCCTCACTCCCTCACTCCCCTACTCCCCCGCTCCCCCACTCCCCTACTCCCCCACTCCCTAATTATGGTTCCGTGAAACCCTGAAAAGCTGCGACTAAAACATTAGCAACTGGATGGTTAATAGCCTCTTTAAATGCTTCCGTCCCTCCTGACTTCAACGCACCTATTACCCGTTGTTTTAATGTGGGATTATTTTCTACAATTTCAACAGCTCGGGTAACAACTGCCATTTGACCTGCTGTAGTTTCTGTAGAATTTGATTGCTCTAATTGTTTGAGTAATTGCTGAATTTCTGCTGCTGTTTCAGCTAAAGTTTTTTGTTGAGCATTATTAATTATCGGAGCAAATGTTGTATCTTGAATTTTTCCCTGTTTGTTACCAGCCGCACCATAATTCTCAGATTTTCCTTCCTTACCAGTCGCACCATAATTCTCAAAATTTCCTTCCTTACCAGCCACACCATAATTTTCTCCAATATCAATTTTATCTCCAGTATTTTCTGACATTTTTGTATCTCCTTGATGACTATAATTTTCTGCATAAATATTTGGGCGTTGCATCGCAATATCTACCCAAGCTTCTAACCGCCTAATTTGTTTATCCTTCTCTGCCAAAAGTTGTTGAAATTCTTCCGGTGGCAGAGCTTCTGATCTATTATAAGTCTGAAAATATTCTTTGTGTAACTCCGAATGATCAGCCTGGGGTGTAGTTTCAGCTCGCAATAAAAGTGACTGATGATTTTTGCCCCGCTTTTCCATCGAGACAATTTCTATTTCTGCCTCTGGGTGGTCTTCCCGTAACTTCTGAAACGAATATGCCACTATCCGTGGGTCTGCTTTTCCATTGTGATAGAGGTCGAGAGTTTCTACCATTGGGGTAATAAAATCCACAAATTCTCCATCCTCAAAATTTTTTTCCCAGTTGTCAGGCTTTCTCCGAGGGTTTGGGTTGAGACTTTCTTCCGGTGGAAGTTGCAGGAAGTCGGGACGTTTGTCTGGGGGGAGGCGCATGAAAATATAGTCGCATCGGATGCCATAGAGTTTTGTCTCGGCAGTTATACCCCAATCTTCAATGAATGCTCCGGTTAAGGTTGCCCCGGTAAAGTCGGTTTGGTCTAGAAATGTTCCTACTAATTTGGCACGGGAAAGGTCAGCATCTTGAAAGTTGCCTGAGTTGAGATTAGCTTCTATGAAACTGGCATTAACTAGGTTGGCTTCCTGGAGGTTGACTCCTTGGAGGTCTTGGCGATCGAAGTTTTGATTTTCACCTTGACCTGTTTTGACTAATTCTCTGACTTTGGCTTTCTGGAGATAGGTTTTTCCTGGTCTTACCTGGTCAAGTTTTATGGCATTTCGGAAGCAGGTGCGAGTTAGGTTTGCTTTTCGCAAGTCTGTACTTTTGAGGGTAGCGTTAGAAAAGTCGGCATCGGTTAAGTCTGCTTCTCGGAAGCAAGTGCCGCCTGTTGCAGCAAAGACAATGGCTAAGTTACAAATGAAGGCTTGTTTTTTGTCACCTTTCATTGCTCGGTAAGCAATATGAGTAGTTAACAATGTTATGGTTCCGGCGATGGTTCCGGCGATGGGGAAGGTGATGGCTCCGGCGATGGCTCCGGCGATGGGGAAGGTGATGGCTCCGGCGATGGCGATGGCGATGGCGATGGCTCCGGCGATGGCGATGGTGATGGTGAAGGCTCCGGCGATGGCGATGATGAAGGCTCCGACGAAGACTCTGGCGATGGTGATGGCTCCGGCGATGGCGATGGCGATGGGGAAGGTGATGGCTCCGGCGATGGCGATGGCTCCGGTAAGGGTTCCAAAACCTGCTATAATACCCCAACGAATAACTACTATCCAGAAAAGAATAAGTAAAATCAAGTTGACCCAACCAAATATTTGATCTTGTAGAATAGAAATCCCTAATATTGGATTTTCTGGATCGAAGCTAAATATCAACGTTACAAAAGTTGCATTCAATAAACTAAAAAATCCTGATATTCCTGCCAGAATAAATACACCTATCAGCAAAACCACTACCCAACGTTTTTGCAGTCCCGCCTTAGCTCCCTGAAAATTAGTACCTTGCAGAATTGCCCCTCGAAAATTAGTACCTCGAATATCCGCCCCACTAAAATCTGCTCCAGACAAATCTTTTCCTTTAAAAGACAGACCCCTAAGATTAGCTCCTGGGAAGTCTCGTTTACCTTCTTTATATTGCTGCAATATTTCACGGGCCTTCATATTGGTATTTCTCTAAGATTAGGAATTTAGTGGCAAGTGGGTAGATGCGCCAAAATTTTTTCCTAGTCTAACCTATATATATTGTGGGAGATATTCTAGGTTTTGTGCTGGCCTTTCTAGTTGAGAAGTTCAAAGCTAGGACTCAGCACCTTCTGAGTTTATCTAAAATCTAAAAACTAAGACGTTGTAGTTATAATGAAAAGCCAATTAAATATAGAGTCGGGCGATCGCTACTTTCCTACTTTCTCTAAAACCAAAAACTAAGACGTTATAGTTTTCCCACTACCGAAAGACAGAAAGACCGAATCAACAAAAATATTGCTCTATAATTCTGAGCTTGTCTCAAACCAAAAACTAAGACGTTATAGTTTTACGGACTAGGAAAGACAGAAAGACCGAATCAACAAAAATATTGCCCTATATTCTGAGTTTGTCTCAAACCAAAAACTAAGACGTTGTAGTTTTACAGACCAGGAAACACCGAAAGACCGAATCAACAAAAATATTGCACTATAATTCTGAATTTCTCTCAAACCAAAAACTAAGACGTTGTAGTTTTTCCCACTACCGAAACACCGAAAGACCGAATCAACAAAAATATTGCACTATAATTCTGAATTTCTCTCAAACCAAAAACTAAGACGTTGTAGTTTTTCCCACTACCGAAACACCGAAAGACCGAATCAACAAAAATATTGCACTATAATTCTGAATTTATCTCAAACCAAAAACTAAGACGTTGTAGTTTTTCCCACTACCGAAAGACAGAAAGACCGAATCAACAAAAATATTGCCCTATATTCTGAGTTTGTCTCAAACCAAAAACTAAGACGTTGTAGTTTTTCCCACTACCGAAAGACAGAAAGACCGAATCAACAAAAATATTGCCCTATATTCTGAATTTCTCTCAAACCAAAAACTAAGACGTTGTAGTTTTTCCCACTACCGAAACACCGAAAGACCGAATCAACAAAAATATTGCACTATAATTCTGAATTTCTCTCAAACCAAAAACTAAGA
>NZ_JAAHHG010000273.1 GCF_010692555.1 Okeania sp. SIO3B5
TATTAAAATCTCCAGTGTAACTAATTACAACTTCAACACTGGAATTTACTGACTTAGCACCTAACTCAAATGCCTGACCTTGTAAGTTAGTTCCTTTAAAAGATAAACCTGTAAGATAAGCAACTTTATTATTCTTAGTCATCAAACCAGCAATTACACCAGCAAGATAACCCATTTGGAAATAATTTGTTGTGACTGAAGCGTAATTTTTCCCAGCAATATTACCATTAACTCCTAAAAAAAATGTATCGGGAAATTGACTAGCTACTTGCTGAATAGCAGCATCAAATTGTCCGCCATGACCTACCACTAAATCATAATTTTTCCTAGCAAAATCAGAAAGAGTTTCTACCTGGTCTGGTTGAGCAATATTTTCCACATAAATCATCTCACCATTGAGAATTTCGGCTGCTTTTTTTACCCCTTCATAACCAGATTGATTCCATCCTCCATCGGTAATAACTCCAGGTAAAGCAATAGCAATTTTAAAAGTTTTAGAATTATCTATAGAATCATTACTGGGATTTTCTGTCAGAATCGTTGAAGAGGGAGAATCAGCACAAGCTTTTAATAGTAAGCTAGTTACTAAAGTTGCTGCGCCATAGGAAATAAATGAGCGTCTATTTAATTTTTTAGTCATATTGAAGTAGTCCTATAAATTTAGTAATTTACTCTGGAGTCAGGGAATAGAGAATATCTCTAATTAAAATTTTAAAAGCAATAGTATTTATCAATGCAGAAGGAAGAAGGAAGAAAGAAGAAGGAAGAAGGAAAAATCTTGGCTTGTCTGAATTTTAAGCTTTTGATATTTCCGCACCCTTTCCTTTGAATGCTATATCTACTAATAGCAACTGTTGGTGTTTCTCTTAGTTATATGCAGAAGGAAGAAACAAGAAGGAAAAGTATTGAGTTGTCTGAATTTTAAGCTGGGGTAATTTAATCTCTGTGAAACTAGGTGGATTTAACATTACTGTAAAAGAAGAGAAAGTAATAATTTTGCCAACTCTAAATTAGTCAGATATTTAGAGCTACTACTAATTAAATTTATCCTCTAACTAATAGCTCATTTTCAAATTAACTCGGGTGCATCTCAATGCGTGAATAAAGCCAAAAATTTATCGCTTTTAGGGAACAGGCAACAGGGAACAGGCAACAGGGAATATATAGGAAAAAAGTATTTTTGCTTGCTATGAGATGCACCCATTAACTTGATCGAAGAATATGACAAAAAAAACTGTTTTATAGTCAGTTCCAAAACTAGAAAATTTAGCATATTAGATAGCGTTATCAAATGAGATGTCAAACAAGAGTTGGTTATTTACTAACAGTAAAAAGTCTAACAAACCTTCTTACATATTGACCCCTGCCTTTTGCCTAAAAGCAACCAGTTCTTTGACGCAAGTAAAATAAAATTACTACATCCACAAGATATTAGTTAATATAATTAAATTTAACATTTCATAGTGTAGCTAAAAATAGCGATCGCCTAGCCAAATCAATAACTAAATTATCAGTAATAGTAATAAATTTAACTATATCTTTTTTTCAAGTCTCCCTCTTCCCAAATTTGGAGTTGCCTTTCAGCAGCAATAAAATTGTTAATTGACTTTGGCGGGTAAACAAAATGGTCATAAGCGAGAGCCATTTGTCTAGCTGCTTCTTGATAAGAAACTTTTCCTATTCCTGTACCTAAACCTGGGCAGACAACATTTTGAATTTTTTGCTTTTGCTGACGGTTGTGGTGTCGCACTGCCAGTAACATTGCCCACATTGCTATATAAGGAATATCAGTGCCAGCAATGGACATAGGTACGCGCATAGTGGGAGTATGGGCAAGAAAAGGATGCTGAGAATGACCAGTTTCGACAATAGTAGATGTGCCAACTGGTTGTTCGCCTAGATATTCATCTAATATTTTTTGTTGAACCGAAGTCATTAAAAAATCACCAAAATATTTGATGATCGCTGCATCCATACCACCATCCATAAGTCCAAAAGAATTTCCTGGACTTACTAAACAGTTATATTCTGATACAGTCTCGAAATAATTATTGATAATTTCTAGATTGGGTAAATAATGGAAATGTTCTTGAAAAGCATCATATAACGATCTATTTGGAGCAACTAAAATCAGTTTCATATTAGTCTCTATTCTGGTATAGCAATCAGGAATCAGATGTGAGAATTGAGGTGTTCTTTAAAGTATAGAATATAGCAATTATCTTATTCTTATCTCTTCGTTTCTTCCCTATTGCCTATTCCCTATTCCCTCCATACCTAAAACAAAAACCTTCAATATCTCACAACTAAAATCATATTGCTATAGCTTTAGAATTATCAAGAATCCCAATAGGTTTTCAATTTTAAGAAGGAAAAATATCAGCCTTAAAAAATAATTATTGAACCTAGTTTGCGGGCGTTGAATTGAGTCTCAAACATATTTTCTGTTTCCTCCTCAACAAATTGTTATAGCAGAAGAAAAAAGGAAGAAGAAAGAAAGAAGAAGTAAAAGTATTACGTTGTCTGAGTTGTTAGCTTTTTACCTGTTATAACCTTTGCTTCGACTGCTATAAATCATTTTTTATCCAATCTTGAATCTACCACTTTGACTAAAGAGTGAAACATACCTCGCACCACTGTTCAACCAGAAATGGATTCAGTCAATAAATTAACTCAGAATATTTTTCATTTCTATTTTAAAAATATTTTCAATGGTTTTTCCCGCAGTTTTTTCCTCCCAATTAAGGATATTGAGAAAAGTTGCTGCTGAGTGAGTTTCTACAACATCAATACCCCATTCTCCTGTTTGGAGAGTATCAGGAGAATCGCTTAATGGTGGTGTTTTTTTTAAACCTCCGAGAATCAAAACATCAACAATTAAATCCTTGCCATTTTTCTGAATTATCCGCTTTTCTATTAAAGCTTCAGCACATTTTTCACCAACTTGAGGTGGAGAAAAAACTTGATTTTCAAATAAAATTTCTACCATCCAATGAGGATGATTTAATTGCCGACATTTAAGCTGTGGATATTTGCTTAAACCATCAATAAAAACTTGAGCAAATTCTTCCCTATTTAGTTCAGGCAGGGTATTTTCTGAGAGTTCAAAATTGTGGGAAAGCAACATTCTTCCAGTTTTAGATTCAGTCATTATTTTATTTATCTTATGTTCTATAAATTTTAATTCACAATTTTATATCCTATCAGACCATAGATAAAATTGATATCTCTTAATATATCTTTACTTCATACAAATAGTTGCTAAAAACATTACTGAGCTTTGCTTATTACTTAATAACTGAAGTGTTGAATAAATATAGGATTATTTTTAGGCATTGGTATTAGGCAAAAATTATTAGTTATTCAGACAATATTTGGATTTTCGATAAATTTTTGTAGGAATGTTTCATGGAAAATTTCTACATTATTTTTCATACTTATATTTATGTCAAGAAAGATTATACCAAATTGAAATGAAGCTGCATAGAATAATATTTAAAGCATAATTTACCACAGGTAAGCGTAGATAAAGATAGATCGATTTAATGAATTTCACCATTCCTATACAATCTCATATAAAACTGGTATTAGATAAAAATCATCAAAATAATTGGGTCGTGCAACCCCACCTTTTAAGGCGAATTTTTTTTGGAACGAAGCTCAAATCCCCGTTACAAAAATAACTTCTAACTTCTGACTTCTGACTTCTGACTTCGTTAAGATTTTCCATTTTTTTCTGGTGGAGCAAATTCAACATAAATTAGACTTATTTTATTTTGATTGCGGATAAATGATGCTCCTAAATTTAAGTCAGTTAAGTTTTGTAGTAATCCTTCTGCTAGTCCTATTTTTCCTGAAATAGAATAAGAATCATCATTGGTTAATTCAATGGAAGCTGTTAAACATTTTCCATATAAACGACTATGAGCAACTGCTGTCCATGCTGGTTCATAAGCAAGCCAACTATAATTTTTTTCGTCAAACTTTTCTACTATTTCCGAACTCCAGGGTTGTCCTCCAAGTGATAATTTTCTGATTGATTCATCTGATTTATTAATATCTCCTTCTATTTTACTTTCTACTCCACCTGCTCTGGTAAGTTTAGTATTTGCTTCTATTTCTGTTGCTGTTTTACCGACTTTTTTTTCTTTAATTGTAATTTTATTTGCTCCTAAATCTACCAATAAGCGAATTAGTTCAGCTTCTCTTTCTGCATAAAGTAAAGAGTCAAATACCTCTATAGGAATATATTTATTACTTTTGGATTTTAAGGGATGCGCTCTATATAATTTTCCTGGTAATGGATGACCGGGAGGAAAGTCAAAATCTTCTGGTATATCTGAGTAAGGAGTTTCTGTAATAAATTCTGACCAACCTTCTAGATTAAATTCATTTAAAGCTATTTTTGTATTTTCGTTGGGTTTTGCTTGTTCACTATCTTGAGTATTTTGTTGGCGAGCAAGAATTCTTTTTACTTCTGGTATTAAAATAAAAGGAAATAAATTTATATCTATAAAAATTTCCGATATCAAAATTCCCGCTCTTAAGATAGATGATAAATTTGATGTCAGATTACTTGATTTATCATCTTCAGTAGTTACAGTAGTAATTGCTGAAGATAGAGATTGTTGTAAACTGGATTTATTATTAGGGGTAATGTAAAGTAGTGGTTTATATTTTTTTACTTGTTGAATTTCTGAAGACTGATTCATAACAAATTCTCCTGCAAAGCTTTTAACAAAAATATTAGAGGTTGATTAATGATTAGATAGTAATAATTTACATATGTTACAATCAAGCAAACTATAAGTACAAACTCATACTTACTTTTGCTTTACCTCCTAAAAAAAACTTCAAGAGAGAATTTACTATTTCCAGATTTTAGTCTCTGAGCATTAAAAAATTTTCAGAGGAACTCATAATTACTCTTGCTTTCTCTTCTCTACAAATTTGCATAAGGCAAAATCATTGAAAAATACGTTTTTTTGAAGATTCTTACTCCCCACCCTCCCATCAAGGTTTCAGGAGTTCCTTATCAGGGATAGATTTGAACCGGGGGATTAAAACAAGGGATTCGTTTGGACTAGACAACTTTAGTTGCCCTCTGTTACTATGATCCACAGTAACTTTTCGGTCTTCCTGTTTCAAATGTACTGTTGTCAGCAAGTTTTAGTAGGTAAAAATCCTGAATTAATTGCTATCTTAACGTTCTTATGTGAACAGTCTCACAAGCTCACTAACATGGGAATATATTATGCCAGGCAACTATATTTTAAGTCTCAAAAAGGCATTAGAAAATATGACTTGGAAAAGGTCTACAAAAAGAGCAATCACTATAAAGTTTTATATTCACAAGCAGCACAACAAATATTGAGAACTGTAGCGGAATCATTTCGCTCTTATTATGGTCTTGTTATTGCCTATAATGAAGGTAAAATCACAGACAGACCAAAGATTCCTAACTACAGAAAAAAAGGGGGAATGGCTACAGTTAGTTACCCGTCTCAAGCATTAAAACTTAAAGATAATCAAATTAGAGTACCATTAGGCAATATCTGTAAACGCTGGTTTGGAATAGATTGCTTTTTAATACCAATGCCTAGTAATCTAGAATTTTCTACTCTCAAAGAACTGAGAATATTACCGAGAAATAGATGTTTTTATTGGGAATTTATCTATGAAAAAGAAATAGTAGTTAAACCTCAATTAAATCAAGAAAATGTATTAGGAATAGACCATGGTGTAAATAATTGGTTGACCTGTGTATCTAATGTAGGTACTAGCTTAATTATAGATGGTAAACATCTCAAATCAATGAATCGTTGGTACAACAAACAGATATCAACTATTAAAGAAAATCAACCGACTGGATTTTGGTCAAATAGGCTAGCTGCCATTACAGAAAAGCGTAACCGCCAAATCCGATTTGGGTATTAATAAAGCAGCCAGAATAGTAATTAATCATTGCTTAAAAAATTCTATTGGTACAATAGTTTTTGCTTGGAATAAAGGTCAGAAAAATCAAATAGAATTAGGAAAGAAAAGTAATTCTGAATTTGTACCAATTCCTACAGCTAGACTCAAAGAAAGAATAGCTCAATTATGCTATGAATATGGAATAAAATTTATAGAAACACCAAGAGAGTTATACAAGTGTCGCTTCATTTTTAGATGGTGACTATCTGCCTAATTATGGTGAGAAACCCAATGATTGGAAACCGTCAGGAAAAAGAATAAAGCGTGGTTTGTATAGAACAGGCAATAATTGGTGTGTTAATGCAGACTGTAATGGGGCTGCAAATATCATCACAAAAGTAAGCCGCAAAGCAGTAGGGGCGATTCGCGAATCGCCCCTACTTAAGCCGACTGTGTAGGGGCACTTTGACTTGTCCCCAGAGAATGTATCTTTGGTCAGCTAAGAAGAAACGGAGCAACATGGATTTATCCTGTTGCGTAGTATCCACTTAGAATCCCCTCGGCTTCAGCCAGGGGAGTAGTCAATCTGAATTTAGCTCCTAAAAAAATTTGTACAAGCCAAAATTGAAAAACTCAATGATGGAAAATTTAGTAGTCAGGATTTTCAGCTTTAATAATCAACTAAAATCCAGACTACAAACTAACATTTATTCTGACTTTTCTATTATCCCTCCACCTAACAAAATATCTCCGTCATACCAAACAGCAGCTTGCCCAGGAGTTATGCCAAAAACTGCCTCTTCAAACATTAACTTAACTCGAAAACCATCCTGTGGTTTCTCCTCATTAATACCCAAAGGAATAATATTTGCTGTTACAGGTAAACTACGATATCTCACTTGCACCTCCCCTCGTATAGGTATAGTCGGTGGGACAATAGAAACCCAATTAACTAACTTCACAGTGGACTCCATTTTGGACGCACTGTCGCGATCGCCCACTATTACCCGATTCATTACTGGGTCCAAATCAATTACATATAGAGGATGAGGGGCCGAAACTCCTAAACCTTTTCTTTGGCCAATTGTATAATGATGGACACCATCATGGTTTCCTAACACTCGCCCTTCTTGGTCAACTATTTGACCTTGATGGGGTGTAATATATTTATCCAAAAATTCCCGCATCGAACCGCTAGCTTCCACTAGACATAAATCCTGACTTTCCGGTTTATCAGCAGTTTTTAAACCATATTCCGCTGCAATGCGTCGGGTTTCACTTTTGACAACTTCCCCTAGAGGAAATACGGAACCTGCTAATAAGTCCTGTGTTAAATCGTACAGAAAATAAGACTGGTCTTTATTACGGTCAATGGCACGTTTTAATTGATAGCGATCGCTTTCTGAATCATAATCAATTCGCGCGTAATGCCCCGTGGCAATTTTGTCAATACCTAATTTTTCACGGGCATAAGCCAACATCGGGCCAAATTTCACAGCTTTATTACATTGAGAACAAGGTAGTGGAGTAATTCCGGCACTGTATCCTGTTACTAAATAATCAACAATATTTGCTTGAAATAAATCGCGACTATCCACAATATGATGGGGAATACCTAACTGTTCACAAATATGGGCAGCATCAACCATTCCCTCGGAACAACATTGACCTTTTCCTTTCATTAACCAAAGAGTTAAGCCTTCAACTTGATATCCTTGATGATGTAGTATTGCTGCGGTTGTGGAACTATCTACTCCACCGGAAAGACCAACTATAATTTTATTCATTGAATTTGAGTTTTTGACATCCTCCCGACGTTGCGCATGGCGCGACAACGCGGGATTCCTAAACCTCGCGGCTCAGGACTTTCTGCTTCGTAGCACCTGCCTCCAAGGCCAAACCTCTTTCTGGTCTAAAGGCGCGCTCCACAGACTGACACTGCTAGCCCAGCAGCCTAACTCTGTTTAGTGTAGCATACTATGTGTAAAAACCGCTCTTATTGATTGGTTTTCCCATCCCTCCGCTCCCCTTCGGGAGAGCGCGGGTCTTCAACCAACGTTGAGATAAAATCAAAACTATATGTATTTATCTTAAATTATAGATTTTTTGAAGAAGGAAGAGGGAAGAAGGAAGAAGGAAGAGGGAAGAAGGAAGAAGGAAAAATATTACTTTCTCTGAGTTTTAAGTTCTCGATCTTTCTTAACCTTTCCTTCGACTGCTATATATGAGACTGCACAGAATTATGAAATTTATTAATTTGTCTGTATTAATCTTAAGTAAGGAAGAAGGAAGAAGGAAGAAAAAATGGATGGGGACTCAAACCCCAATCAATTGTCAACACCGTGTAGACGGTGGGGTATTAAACCCAAAATAAAAAGATAATTTAGAATTGCTATATATAATCTCACGGGTGCATCTCATACCAAGCAAAAATACTTTTTTCCTATATATTCCCTGTTCCCTGTTCCCTGTTCCCTAAAAGCAATAACTTTTTGGCTTTATTCACGCATTGAGATGCACCCAATCTCACTTTGTTTTATCCATATAATAAACTATGTTTCATCCCCTGCTAACAATAATCATTTATTTGCTCGACTCACCATGCTAAACCAATTATTTTTAATATCAGAATACAGAATTGCAAAAATCTCATTCTTCTCAATTATATTAGGAGGATTTTTAGCTATAAATCACCAAACTATTGCCCTGGGAAAAGTCATTAAAACTCAAATTTTACCCACCAATCAAAGGCAAAGCAAGACTACAAATTTTAGCTCCAATAGCAATACAAAAAAACAAACACCATTAATAGCAGAAAATTTCAGTTTTCCAAAATATCCTGAAGTATTACCTCCATCAATAATCAGACCATCAATTCCACAACAAGAACCAATATTTAATCCCATAGAAGTAAATCCATTTCCCAATTTACGATATGTTGTCTATATTGAATCAGATAGTGGGTTATTGTTAGGAATTATTCGGCGAAAAATCGAACCAAGAGCAGTATTGCGCTCTTTTGCAGGCAGCACTGTAATTCAAGTAGGAAGTTTTTCTCAGCTATTTTTTGCTTTAGATTTATTAGATTATTTAGAAGAAAGAGGAATTAATGCCCAACTGGAAAAACTTGATTCAAATGAAGCTTTTGGTGAACCTGTAAAACCTGCAATTCTAGCAGCTAGTGTATATCCTCCAGTTAAACGTTCAATTGCTTATGGACTAAATAATAGTAAATCTTATTATTTATTAATTCCTAGTCAGTCAGCAGATTTAGCTTTAATTACATATAAATTGCGATTATTAGGAGTTCCCGACAAAGGTATCCAGGTAACAGAAACTCCCGAAAATGTAGCTATAGGACCTTTTGAAAAGGAAGAAATAGCAGAAAAGTGGCAACGCTATTTATTAGATTCTGGGTTTGTTAATGTGGTTATTTACTTGGGTCGTTAAAAGGTAGGCATTCCGCAGGAAATGCTTACGTTAAAAGTTAGTCATAAAGTTAATTTAAAAGTTGATTAAAATACATTTAATTGTTGACCATTAATTTTTAAATTTACTCGGGTATTTCAACTTTTTCTTCTTTTCTAATACCAAATTCAATAAAGATTGTTACAGTAAAATTATAGATGCTTAACGGAATTGAAAAATCTTCACTGTTTATTTATTATACCGTAAGCATTCAGCCGTCAGCTATCAGCTATCAGCTATCAGCTATTGCTTTTATCACTCACTAAAAGCAATATTTAGGGTTTGCTGAAAAAGTCTTATGGGTGAAGGTAGGAGACAGGAGACAGGAGACAGGAGACAGGAGAAATGGGTATGGGAGCGAGGAGGCAGTAGGAAGAATTATCCCAAGATTGTTCTGCCATAATAATCCCAAAATACTAGCTTTTTTAGCTTCTTAGATCAAAAAGCTTGCACTTTTTAAAGGCAAAAAAAGGCTGAAACCAATATCAGTCAATGCTTTGATATTTAATCAGCAAGCCCTATTTAATTAAGCTAGAAAAATCTGGCTAAAAGTCAGTTCCAAAGTCTATATTCATTTAAAACTTGTCCTTAAGCACAAGGTATTATTGCTGAAGTCCGCAGTTCCTCCGGAGGAGGCTAGCTGATAACGCAGTTCCTCCGGTAGGAGGCTGGCTAATAGCTGAATGCTTACCTTATACCATTTTGAAAAAAGAATGTTACGAATAATAAGTGCAATAAAAAAAATTTGCAGGAAATGTCCCTTTGATAAAAAAGAGAATTTACGAACTGAAAACTGGTATTAAATCTATTCATTCTGGCTCCTGAATTCTGGATTCTGAATTCTAAGAAATACCCTAGCTATTTGTAGCAAACATTTATCAAATTGGTATTATTTGTTGTGTACCTAATTAAAAGTACAATCCCTATTACTTCTGACTTGCTAAGGTGCATTTTAAATGCGTCTTAGCTTACCGAATAATTATGGTTTAAAGCCTCTCCTTTAAAGGAGAAACAAGAAAAAAATTTCATGATTAGTCAATCCTCTTCTTTTCAATAAGACGTAATTATTAATTATTAATTATTAATTATTAATTATTGAACCCCTACTCCCTAAAACAAATGAACAATATTAAAGAAAAGTTTGTAGTTACTGCTGCCCAAATGCGACAAATAGAGGAACGAATATTTGTTGCCGGAATGCCAGTAGCAGCATTAATGGAAAAAGTTGCAGGATTAGTGACACGAAGAATCGTAAAATTATTCAATCCTAATATTAGTAAAATTGGTATATTAGTAGGTCCTGGTCATAATGGTGGAGATGCTTTAGTTATAGCCAGAGAATTATATTTCCAAGGCTATGAAATAATAGTTTATTGCCCGATACAAAAACTTAAAGAATTAACAAATTCTCATAGTAAGTATCTCCAATCTTTAGGAGTTAATTTTGTTGATAATATTTCCCCGGTCAAAAATTGCGACTTGCTCATAGACGGTTTATTTGGCTTTGGTTTAGAACGAGAAATCACCGGAGATTTAGCTGTAGCTATAAATCAAATTAATAGTTGGAAAAAACAGATATTTAGTATCGACTTACCTTCTGGAATTCATACAGATACAGGAGAAGTTCTAGGAACAGCAATTTCCGCTAACCACACATTTTGTTTAGGTCTGTGGAAACAAGCATTCTTACAAGACCAAGCCTTAGAATATATAGGTACATCCGAACTAATAGATTTTGATATTCCTCTGGCAGATATTACAGAAATTTTAGGAGAATTTCCCACTATTGAAAGAATCACAAAAACATCTGCTGCAGCAAATTTTCCCTTACCTCTTTCTCCAACAACCTATAAATATAAAAACGGTAATTTATTATTAATTGTAGGTTCCCACCGTTATAGTGGAGCAGCAATTTTAACAGGATTAGGAGCCAGAGCAACAGGTGTCGGAATGTTATCAATTGCCGTACCAAAATCAATTAAACCTATACTAAATAATCACTTACCAGAAGCACTAATTATTGGTTGTCCTGAAACAGAAACCGGAGCAATAAAACAATTACCAGAAGATATAAATTTAAGTAAATTTGAAGCGATCGCCTGCGGACCAGGTTTAACAACAGAACCTAAATCTATAGTAGAAGCAATATTATCCGTAAATTGCCCGATAGTTCTAGATGCTGACGCTTTAAATATTTGTGATAATTTAGAAAAAAATTATTTAGTTAGTCAACGTCAAGCACCAACAATTATTACACCCCACCCAGGAGAATTTAAACGTCTATTTCCTCACCTAGAAAATAAAATTAATAATCGGATATTAGTAGTTCAAAAAGTAACTAAAAATAGTAACCTGATTTTAGTTTTAAAAGGAGCAAAAACAATTATTGCCAATAGTCAAAAAATACTGATTAATCCAGAAAGTACCCCTGCATTAGCAAGAGGAGGTAGTGGAGATGTATTAACAGGTTTAGTTGGAGGTTTATTAGCTATTACTTCAGTTAAAACTCCACCACTCGAAGCTGTCAAAACAGCAGTTTGGTGGCACGCTCAAACAGCAATATTAGCAGCAAAAAAACGCACCGAGTTAGGAGTAGATGCTTTTACCTTAACTCAATATTTAATCCCTACAATAGAAAAAATATAACCTTTCTTAAGGGAACAGGGAACAGGGAATAGGGAATAGGGAATAGGGTTTTGCAAATATGAGACTTAAGTTTGATAAAAAAACAAAAATCTGGAAACATAAATACCTCCTTATACCAAATTGATAAATGTTTGCTACAAATAGCTAGGATATTTCTTAGGAGTCAGGAGTCAGGAGTCAGGAGTCAGAGTGAATTGTTTCAATACCATTTTGAGGCCGTAAATTATCCTTTTTCTCAAAGGGCATATCCTGTTAAAGTCTTTTTATTCCTCTTACTATTCGTAAAATTCTTTTTTTTAAATTCGTATTATCTATGCCTCAAAATTCGATCCGTACTTATTAATTAGGGCTTGCTGATTAAATCTCAAAGCATTGACTGATATTGGTTGTAGCATTTTTTGTTCTAAAAAAGTGCGCCTGTTTTCAGTGGCAAGAGCTGCAAAAAGCTAGTATTTTGGAAGGATTATGGCAGACAAATCAAGGGACAATTTTTCCGACTACCTCCTCCATAATTCCCCGTTCCTCCTGTCTCCTGTCTCCTGTCTCCTACCCTCACCCATAAGACTTTTTCAGCAAACCTTAATTAGGTAGTCTTAATGAAGTCAGAAGTCAGTAGGGGTGGTTCGCGAACCACCCGTACAGAAGTTATTTTTGTAACGGTGATTTGAGCTTCGCTCCAAAAATATTTCGCCTTAAAAGACGGGGTTTTAGACCCATATTATTTTGATAAAAATATACATCAAACTTGGATATAGTGTTAGGTTTTGAGGAGTCATAATCACCTTTTTTCTCTTTATATATTGCCCAAACAATCCTGTCTCAACCCTCCTCTTTATAAATAGATAAAAAAGAATGTTACGAATAATAAAGCGTTTCTCAAATGAGTGAGATACAATTGTTTTTCTTTTTTTCTATCCCCTGTTTCTCGAATTACTACTCCCTACTCCCTAAAACAAACGAATTTTGTACCTCACCAATATGAGAATTGCTATAAGTGTGATTAATATAGAATCTGGTTATATAATGTATGTTGATAATTTCTTAAATTACTTCAATATTCAATCTCCCCCACTTCTTTGAAAAGTCAGAAGTTAGAAATTATTATAGAATCTGGTTATATACTAATATGTTGATAATTTCTTAAATTACTTAAATCTCCCCCACTCCCCCACTCCCCCACTCCCCCACTCCCCCACTCCCCCACTACCCTACTCCCCTACTCCCCAACTCCCCCACTCCCCCACTCCCAACTATTTTATTTAG
>NZ_JAAHHG010000274.1 GCF_010692555.1 Okeania sp. SIO3B5
GCCCTACTCTTGACCAAAATCCTGAATTTTTGAACCATTACCACCGAAAACCTCGCACTTTTTCCAGATCTAAAATTGCTCAAACCAATATCAGTCAATAAGCGCGATATTTAATCAGCAAACCCTATTTAATTTATCGTTATCGAAATTAAAGTTTTGTCATTCTTTTATTAAATTTAAACTCGCTTTGTAAGCATTCAGCCATCAGCTATCAGCTATCAGATATTACTTTTATCACTCACTAAAAGCAATATTTAATTAAGCTAGAAAAATCAGGCTAATAGCTGAATGCTTACCTCGCTTCTAGCTAATTTATATCTGATTTTTCATCCTCATGATAAGGATAGGAAAGTTCTCTTTGAATTCTCCGGATGTTAGATTTATTCTCTCTAGATGCCGACAATATAAGTACCAATAATAATATAGATGAACTAACAAAAATAATTCCTATGATACCTATCAAGAAATGAGGATACTGTAGCATTTTCAGCGACATTTGTTCTGGGTTATTCAGAAAATTATTAATCTGGTCTACTTTTTGACTAGCTACTAATTCACTCGGAGCAGAAAAAGCATCTTGTATTGAAATTTCATCGTACTCAGTCAAAAGAAATACTCTATATCCGCTTTTTTTTATGACTTATTCGCTCTTTTTTAACACCTTGAAGCATTCCCGCTGGAATTACAGTAATACGTTTTCCACGCAAGCAAAAATGAGTAACTTCACAAGCAATTTTTTGTTTTAATTCCAGGCGATTACATTTTAGGATTATTAATTCGGCACCAAATATAAAACTAATTCCTACTACAAAGAGTACAATAATACTTAGGGCTTGCTGATTAAATATCACGCGCATTGACTGATATTGGTTTTAGCATTTTTAGGCTCTAAAAAAGTACATCTGTTTCAGTTTAAAACACTCAAAAAGTTAGTATTTTAGGTGCATAGTTGAGCAGAAAAATCATTCTTACAATTCTTACCCCTACCTCCTCGCTCATTCCTATTTGTCCTGTCTCCTGTCTCCTGTATCCTGTCTCCTATCCTCGCCCATAAGACTTTTTCAGCAAACCCTACTTATAGCTTCAGAAATCTTTTTAAGAATATTATTTTTTTTTTGACATTGCTGATCGTAAGTAAATATTTAGTAGACTTCTTTCAAATCATACAAAAATTTATTGCTTGATGAGGTATATAGTTCTAGGTTTTTGAGTAATAAGGAATATTCTCTTTTTTTATCCCCTTAAAAGGAAAGGCTTTAGACGACAATTTTTCGGTAAATTTTCTAGTATTATCTTTTTCTATATGGACTCTATATGGATTTAATATCCTAGCGTCTACATAGTGTCTATAATTGGTTGGGGTTAATCCAATGGAGTGGTAACTTTTTAGTATCCCCATCCATTTTTTCCTTCTTCCTTCTTCCTCCTTTCTTTTTCCTTCTTCAAGACATTGAAAAATAAAATCCTCAATCCCATAGCTCAAATTTTTATATTAGGTTTAATTTTCGGAATTTCTTATACTCAAGACTCTTTATATACCTCAAATCAACATACTAAATTTTTGCAAGGATTAGCTAAAGCTGGTTCTGGTTATTTAAACCAAGATTGGCTAGCTAATACACTCGATCCTCTACCTGCTTTTACTTTTTTAGTTCAAGTTACTTATACTTACTTCCACGAAAGCTTTTTCTACTTTTATTACATCCTAATTTTTGGCATCTATGTTTATAGTATGCTTGGCATTGCCTCAGTAATTTTTAAAATTAATACTTCCCGACTAAAACTACTAATTTATTTTCTCCTCCTCCTGATTATCCACTGTCTAAAAATCAGAATATTTGACTTTAAAACTCATGTACATCTCCACTATGGTTTAGCCGAACAATATATTCTCGGTGACTATTTTCAACCCTGTACATTTGGAGTCTTAATTATCTTTTCTATCTATGTCTTTCTCAGAAAAAAACCTTTTTTAGCAGTCTTAGTTTTAGGAATAGCTGCAACCTTTCATCCCACATATCTTCCCAGTGCAGCTTTACTAACTTTAGCTTATCTGATTCTCACTTATAAAAATGAAAATAATCTCAAAAAATCATTATTAATAGGTGTCATTTCATTTATATTCGTATTACCAGTAGTCAGTTATATGACTATTACTTTTAGACCCACATCTCCAGAGCTTTTTCAAATTTCTGAAAGCTTACTTGTAAATCGAATTCCCCATCATTCCTTCCCCGATATTTGGTTAACTGAACCTGCCGCCCCAATTCAAATATTAGTAGTAGCGATCGCTCTCTATCTCCTGCGCAAAACTAGATTATTTTTTATCTTATTTTTTCCCTTTGCCACAGCAACTATTCTGACAATAATTCAAATAATTTCTGTCAGTAATACTTTAGCGTTTCTTACTCCTTGGCGAGTCTCCGCTTTTTTAGTTCCGATTTCTACTTGTATGATAAGTGCCTATATTGTGGCGGTTATTTTTGATAGATATTATCCTCAAATTATGAAATACAAAAAACCACTTGAAATTGGCAGTTTAGTAGGAATATATCTTTTCATATTGTCAGGAGTGGGAATACAACTAGAAAAGCTAACTATTAATCAAAAAGATACGCCAATTATTATGGAATATATCAAAGAAAATAAACAGACGGGAGATATATATTTAGTTCCTTACGCTTCTGGGAAATTCGTTGATTTTAGAATTGCTACAGGTGCGCCAATTTTAATTAATCTTAAATCTCATCCCTACAAAGATACAGAAGTTATTGAATGGCACAATAGATTATTAATGGCACAACAATTTTATGATAATTCTGCCATAGCTAAATGTCAGGCTTTGGAAAATTTAATTGATAAATATCAGATAACTCATATAATTATTGAAAATGATGATTCTCTTCAATGTTCAGGAGTAGAAAGAACTTACATAGATAATTTATATAAGATGTATAAAATTATTGAAAAATAGCTACTGTTGAAAAAATTGGCTTCTCTTATTCTTTGATATAAACAGTTACCATTGACAAAATAGTCTCTGTTTGATCAAGTTCAAAAAAATTACTAATATCATGTCCGGTTGAACAGTTATAAATAAATAACGACTTAGGAGTTAGGAGTCAGGAGCCAGGAGTCAGGAAGGAAGAAAGAAGAAGGAAAAAAGAATAACTGGAGTTGAAGGAGAAAGTTTTTTATCACTAATTATCCGGACATGATATAACAAAAAATGCTGAAAAATCTCTAATTAATCTAGGGAAAGCAAAAAAAATAATTACAGCATATTCCAAGTATATGAAATACAGACATTAACGAAAAAAATTTCCCAGTGCGGGCATCTTGTCCGCTATAGACGTACCTCAAGCCTGATATAATTTGCTGTATTTCAAGACAAAAAATAGAATAAATAGGCTTTGCGTATGGAAAGTCTTTTTGCTGGGGTAGGAGACAGGAGACAACCCACCCCTCGCCCCTCCCAGGAGGGGAAGACAGGATACAGGAGAAATAGGAATGAGCGAAGAGGTAGGAGTAAGAATTTTCAATAATTGATAATTGATAATTGATAATTGATAATTACCTCTCCCTAAAAGGAAGAGGATTGAATAAAAGGAAAAAATTTCTTTTTTTCCCTTTGAAAGGGGAGGCTTTAAACCTGAATTATTGAATTATTGAATTATTGAATTATTAATTCTTCGGTAAGAACGATTTTTCTGCTCAACTATGCACCTAAAATACTAACTTTTTGAGCGTGAAGAGCTGAAAACCAAGGTATTTCAGACCCAAAAAAGCTAAAGTATTTATATGTCAATGCTTTTAGATTTAATCAGCAAGCCCTAAATAAAGCATAATTAATAAATTATCAAAAATCATCGCAACCAAACTTATATTGCGTGTTTAATTTGAAGTTTGAGTTATGAAAAAACAAATTTTCAAGAACACTATTGCAGATCAAACTTTGTTGAAAGTCTCTAAAATTGATGGTAAGCATTCAGCCGTCAGCACTTCAGCGTTCAGCTATTGCTTTTAGTGTAACCGCTCAATAATCCGGGGTAAATATGTAATTGACTTGCCTCAAATGACGTAAAATCGTTCCTAAACTGGTAGTCCGCCCCCATTTATTGAGCGGATACCTTTTAGTTTTAGATAAAAGCTTTAGTAATTGAGGCAGAATTTACACTTACTACCAAAGTCGGCTAAAACAGTCTATATTCATTTAAACCCTTTCATGAGAGCTGATAGCTGACAGCGAGCTAGCTGAATGCTTACAATTGATGAGGTTTAAATTCCCCATAAAATTGAACCTAAAACCTACCACCTAAAACCTACCACCTAAAACCTTATTTAATGTTCTATAAAAAACCTTATTTTACTTGGCTAAAAATATTTATTGCCATTACCTTAATCTTAGGAATATGTTTCAGATTCATCAATATTGACCGCAAAGTTTACTGGTACGATGAAACAATTACATCCTTAAGAATTGCTGGTTATACTAGAGACGAATTAGAAGATATAACCGATGAAGCTGGCATAATTAATGGGGAATTTTTCCAGCAGTATCAAGGCACTAACCCTAAGAAAAATGTCATTAATACTATCAACTCTTTAGCAACAGAAAACCCCGAACATTTGCCGATTTATTTTGTACTACTTAGATGGTGGGTAAAATTATTTGGTCATTCTGTAGCAGTAACCAGAAGTTTCTCAGCTTTGACTAGCTTATTAGTATTTCCTTGTATTTATTTGTTATGCCGAGAATTGTTTAATCAACCATTAGTTGGAGAAATAGCGATCGCTCTGACGGCAGTTTCTCCAATTTCAGTATTATATGCTCAAGAAGCACGGGTTTATAGTTTATTTACAGTAGCGATTTTATTATCAAGTATTGCCTTAGTTCGGGCAATGAAAATTTCCACTAAGCGTAACTGGCAAATTTACACAGTAAGTTTAATCTTTGCCTTATATACTCATCTTTTTTCTATATTAGTAGCCTTGGGTTATGGATTATATATACTTTTAATCGAAAAACTAAAATTAACCAAAAAATTAAAATCTTATCTCCTAGCATCTGTTTCTGGATTTATAATTTTTTTACCATGGCTAATAGCAATAATTGAGCATTTCGATGGCACAAAATGGGTATCTCGAACAGCACCTTTATTAACCTTGTTGAAAAGATGGTTTATTAATATAGGTTTTACTTTTCTAGATATTCAGATTGGCTCTTCAGAAAGATTATTTGATGTCAAAAATATTGTTTTTGATAATGATGCTTTATTAAGTCTAAATACAATTTGGCCGTATCTATTATTGATAACTTTAGTCTTGGTAATATACTCGATTTATTTTATCTGTCGGAATGCACCTAAATCAGTAAATCTGTTCATCTTAACCTTAATATTAGTCACTCCCATAACCTTGATAATTCCCGATTTAATCTCTGGCGGACAACGTTCAACTATTCCTCGTTATTTCATCCCCAGTTACTTAGGAATTTCAATATCTGTTGCTTATCTTTTAGCTACTAATTTAACCAACTTTAGTAACCAAATTAAATATAAATTTTGGCAAATAGTAACAGTTACTCTAATTTCTGTAGGAGTAATATCTTGTGGAATTAGTTCCCAAGCAGACACTTGGTGGCATAAATATAGTAGTTATTATGACCCCCAAGTAGCAAAAATAATTAACCAAACAAACAACCCACTTGTAATTAGTAATCATTCCCTTAGATTAGCTTCTCTGAGTTATTTACTTAATCCTCAAGTTAAATTTCAATTTGTTGAAGTGGGTGATGTACCAGAAATTCCTGATGGTTTTAGTCATGTGTTTATATTTCGCCCAGAATGGAGTTTAATTTCAGGATTAGAAACACAAGAAAACTCTTCACTAGAATTAGTTCATAATAGTGGAGAACTCTGGATTTTGACATACTCCCGACGCTACCCTACGGGAGAGCGCGGGATTCTTCAGTCAGATAAAAACTGACCGCAGTTTTAACAGAAGTGATGTCCTCCTCCTGTGTTGACAACAATCCTATTTTTTGTATTAGGAGTGCTGAGTTATAGTCTCTGTCTAGTTCCTGTCCACATTTAGAACATGAATGCCAGCGTTCTGATAAACTTTTAGAGACTTTATTCAGACATTCCCAGCAATGTTGAGATGTACCTTTGGGGTCTACTTTGATAATTCTTTTGCCAAGTTTCCAGGCTACATACTCCCAAACCTGAACAAACTGACCAAATGCTGCATCCTGTAAAGACTTATTTAACCCTGACTTAGCTGATTGGCCGTTAGGTAAAAACTGACCATTATCGCCTAACTTGGCCTTACAACGTCGGACTAAATTAGCTATTTGCAGGTCTTCTAAAAATATCACCTGACAATCACTAAACAAATGATAAGCTAATTTGAATTGCCAGTCCAATCTTTGCCTAGCTATTAGTTGGTGCAGTTTCGCTATCTTTCGTTTGAGTATTTTCCAAGGTTTTGAGTGCTTGGATTTCTTAGCCAATCTCATCTGAAGTTTAGACAAACGATGTTCCGAGAGTCTGAAAAACTTAGGAACTTCTATAAACTCCCCATCAGACGTAACCGCATAGTATATTAATCCCAGGTCTATACCCTTTGAGTTTTGTTCGGTGGGTTGAATTTCTACAACCTCTACAGGTACTGTTTTGTCTTCGATTGTGAAACTGATATACAATCCATCAACTTCTCGAATTACTGTACCCGTCTTAACCTTGAAACCTTTTGGTATTCGACGATTGTACACAAAGGGGACTAAACCAATTTTTGGTAAGTTGATACAAAAACGACCGTTAGCATTTTTGACTATATTGGTATTTGATAACTCAGGAAATCTTTCAAGTGCTTTGTGACATTCTCCTACATCAAATCAAAGATTATGATGTAGGCATCCCTTCCTCACGGATAGGGCTTTCTGTTTTGCTGTCGCAACGCTGCGCGAACACAGGGAGTGCAACCACTTAACCCTCACCAGACAGAGATGATGAGACCCACCACCTTTTTGTACTCAACAATTCTGTACTCCAGAAAGTTCCCTCAAGAGTTTTACCTTTTCACGAGTTGACGCTTAACTTCAGCAATTGAACCCCATAATCGCTATTTGTTTTAATGGTTCTCTTAGGTGCGTATTACCGCTACTCCTAAGATAATCTAAGTAACACAAAAAAGCACAAAATGCAAGAAATAAGCGGACGCTACGCGGTTTATTTGTTGGTCGGCAATTCCCCTCCCGTTAACATTTGTATAACGGGAGACCCCTTGCCGACATCAAAGTTGGAATTTGAGCTATTTACTACCACAAAACTTTTTCTTTCTACATAGTCCAGCTAATGCAGATACTCCTGCAAAAGTCCAGAAAGATGTTAAAGGTTCTGGAACGCGACCACGAACTCCTTTACCAACCTCAATCAGATCGAATCGAGCATCAATTTCTGGCGGGCCATCAATCTCCAACTTAATTGCGCCAACATTAGTGAAATCTGCCGTGCCACTAAAATCATCAAAGAGGAAAGCTGAAGTTGTCGGAGTTGTGATAGAGCTGGCAAAGGTACGTGAAAGAGTTGAAACATTGTTAGCAAGGTCATAGATAGTAAATTCCAACTCTAAACCAGGAAGGTCAGCTGAGATGATTTCTACCAATATACGATCTAGAGGCCAAACACCACTATTAGTTAGGTCTATTCCTCCCAAACCCGTAGTATCTACTACTGTGGGATCGTCATCTCCATCCCAAACTATCATTCCAGACCCATTAGTACTTACATTATTGCTAAAAGTAAGCGTTCCATTTTCTGCTTTGATACGAGTGTCCAGAAAATCATCAGCATCTCCCATAGCTTCCATATCCCTAAACCCACCAATAATAGAACCATTTGGTCCCACTTGGCTACTACTAGGTATATTTATAGGTATGGCGGGCAGAAATCCAACATCCTGATCTACGCTAAAATCGTCGATAACAATTGGAGCTGCTTGAGCACTCCCTGCTCCCAACATAGCTGTGGCTGTCAATAAGCTAAAAATATATTTTTGATGTGTCTTCATAGAAATTATCCTCCCAAATAACTTTGACTGCAGATTTACAAATTTAATAGAAAAGTTGATTAGTTTGAGCTATAGCTTATAGTTCTCAGTGCTTAATGGGTTGTTAAGCACAAGCTTGAACTAGAAGTGATTAGTAACGGATTTAATACGAAGTTGCACGGAATAAACTTAATCAAGGTACTGCTTTTAGCAGTTCTTAGATAAATACAACTTCATAACAACTCTGTATAAGTGCTTATTACAAATCATAGCTCTAAGTATAATAGTAAAGTCATCAGCTAATTCAACTAAAAATTACTATCTTCACGAAATCTTCATATATTTAATTTGAGTAAATATATTAGTTTTTTTAATATTTAATAATGTGTTATATCGAACAATAAAATTTTGATTATCATGCTAATAATTTTTTTGTTCAAGAAAGGTTAAATGATTATTTAGGGCAGGGAAGAAGAGAAGATTGAAGCTTACTCAATTAGTTGAAAGCTTGCCTTACTCTAAGTAAGAAATAGTATATTAAGAAAGCTAGAGTGCTTAATATTTGCTTGGTTATAGCTGTCAAATCAGCATAATTATTCATACACAAGACTCTCTAGAATTTTAGATTTAATATCTGAATTGTTTAGAGCTGCAAAATTATTGATTAGCAAAATAATATTGATTTCTATGTAATTATTCACAGAAGTAAAACCGTGTAATCACATAAATACGTCCATTATATAAATAAAACTTATAGCGCTTTTACATAGATATGAGGTGTTTGTCTTCATAGAATCTTTACAAAGATTGCTACTACTCTATAGGAGAAAAACATTTCTCTGTCTTACCATCATCAGTCATTATCCTAACTATCCCGTTATTTACTATATAAGTAAAAACCGTGTAATTACATAAATACATTAATTTCATAAATTTTACTTATATAATTCATTTGAGATATATTTAGGTATCTCCAGAAAAGAGGGAGTAGGGACATTCCATGCAATATCCCTACGCAGAAAGAATTGATGTAAGCATTCAGCTATCAGCATTCAGCATTTCCTACGGAATGCTGCGCAAACAGATGCATGAACATATTCAAGAAATTACTAAGGTTAGCTGAAGGCATTTTTTTTATAAGTTTTAATTCTCCTTGGAGATTAATTCCTCTTTTAAGCTGATAATGAGCTAATAACTCATAGCTGATAGCTGATCGCTGATAGCTGACGGCTGAATGCTTACGAATTGATATATATAGTGCAATAATTGATTTGATTTTTGACAATTAGATATCACGTAAGCATTCAGCTATTAGCTGTCAGCTATCAGCAACAAGACTCTCTTCTTAAGGACAGTGTTTAAATTAACAACTGACTTTAAGGGTAGAGGAGCCAACTTTTGTAGTAAGACAATTAATAAAGCCTTTTATCCTAAATTAAAAGCAATAGCTGATAGCTGATGGCTGACGGCTGAATCCTTACGATATAACTATTTTTTTTGTAACTATCTATGGACTATGAAAAAATTAATTTGCATAAGTTTTTAACTCCACAGACTCCAGTCAGATTTTGGTTTTATTTAAGTCTGGGTTTAGCAGCAATTTGTGGAATTTTAGGAATTATTCCTGCTTTTAGTCGTGAGTATATAGTGCAGGATGATGCTCGCTCTCACGTTTTTTGGATGACAAGATTTATCAATCCCGAACTTTTTCCCAAGGATATTATTGCTGACTATTTTCAATCTGTTGCTCCCACGGGATATACCTATTTTTATCAATTATTTTCCCTCATCGGCATTCCACCTTTACTATTAAATAAATTTCTGCCGATTATATTAGGATTAATCACAACTACCTATTGTTTTAGAGTAGAAATAGAAATATTCCCAGTGCCACTTGCCGGGTTTCTCAGCACATTATTTTTGAATCAAAATCTCTGGCTGAAAGATGACTTAATCTCCGCTACCCCCAGAGCATTTTTCTATCCTTTATTTTTGGCATTTTTATACTATTTCATCAGACATTCTTGGTTAGGAATTGCAGTGGCGATCGCTCTGCTCGGATTATTTTATCCCCAAGGAGTTTTACTCTGTCTTGCTTTCTTAATCTTGGATTTTCTCCACTTCCGTAGTCGCCCAAAATTTATCATTTTAGCTATTGGTTTAACCACAGGTTTTTTCGTACTTTTACCCTATGCTTTAAATACTTCCGAATATAGTCCGATTATTACATTAGCTGAAGCTCAAAAATTACCAGAATTCTGGCCTGGGGGTAGAGCTTCCTTCTTTTCAAATAATAGTTTTGACTTTTGGTTAACAGGCGATCGCTCAGGCATTATCCCCCCAGAATGGTTATCTCAATCTTTCCTACCTCCTCAAGTTTGGGCAGGATTATTGCTTATTTTCTTAAGCTCAAGATATTTTCCCCTAGCCAAAAAAATCACTCATAAAATCATCCTTTTACCAGAATTATTATTAGCATCAACCGGAATATTTTTAGCTGCTCACTTTTTACTATTTCGGTTACATCATCCCAGTCGTTACAGTCAACATAGTCTCAGAATAATCATGGCTTTAGCTGGTGGGATAGCCTTCACTTTGATAATTGATTTTGTCTGGCAAAAATTTCGTCTACTCAACCAGTCCTCCAAAACAAAACCAGTATTCAAGAATTTAGAATTAAGAATTAAGAATTTAGAATTACCTCTTCTGATAAATAAGAGGATTAGATCAAAGGATTTTTTTTCTTCTCTTAGTCGATCGGATATGGCTAAGTCTCCTCGCCATCCTCCGACCGCTTTTTTCTCCATAAATGGAGAGGCTTTAAACTTTAATTATTCGGTAATAATTAAAACTATAACTATATATATAGTGTTAATTCTCCTTCTTTTATATCCAGCTTTAACTAACAACTTTCCTGTGACTAATTATGTTGTGGGAAAAGTACCTCAACTTTATGAATATTTAGCCCAACAACCTTCAGATATTCGGGTTGCTTCTTTAGCATTAGAAGCTAATAATATTCCTACTTTTGCTCAACGTTCAATATTAGTAGGTTCAGAATATGCTTTACCTTATCATCAGGGATATTATCGGGAAATAAAACAACGAGCTAAGGATTTAATCCAAGCACAATATAGTCCTGATTTAAAACAGGTACAAAATTTTATTGAAAAATACGGAATTGATTTTTGGTTGTTAGATTCTCAGGCGTTTACTTTAGAATATGTGACGAAAAATCATCGCCTTAGACAATTAAATAATACTGCTGCTACTACAGTTAAGATGCAGATGGAAAATGGTGTAATTCCCAGTTTGTTAAATGTTCAGAAAAGTTGTCAAGTTTTAGATATTCAAGACTTAGTTTTATTAGAAGCAAAATGTATTTTAGGTCTTAAATAGGGTTTGCTGAAAAAGTCTTTTGGTAGGGGGTAGAATCCAGAATCCAGAATCCAGAATCCAGAATCCAGAATTCAGGAGGAATGGGAATTATAGAAGAAGTAGTCAGAAGAATCGTCCCTTGATTTTCTATACCTCGAAATGCCGAAAATCTTAGATTTTTGAACCATTACCCCCTAAAAGCTGGTACTCCCTTAGTACCTGAAAAGGGTAAAACCTTTACCTGTCAAGACTTTGATATTTAATCAGCAAGCCCTAACTAACCAGTTACAAAATCCTAAAAGCGTAAGCATTCAGCCGTCAGCCATCAGCCAGCCTCCTATCGGAGGAACTGCGGAGGAGGCTAGCTGACTGCTAATAGCTGTTTGCGCAGCATTCCGCAGGAAATGCTTACCTAAAAGCTTTACCAATCAATACTTTTGAATTTTGACTTTTGAATTTTGACTTTTAACTTTTGACTTCCGCGTAGCGGCCCTATTTATCTGGATTAACTGCTGAAAATAAAGCAGAATAATCTACATCTGACAAACCTAATTCAATAGTTTTCTCCAAAACTTTACGCACTCCTTCTTGAATACTCACATCAAGTCCTGCTGATTCTGCTGCATTAATAAATATGTTAGTATCCTTCAATAAATGTTTAGCTGGAAAATTAGGATTTGCATAATTTCTATCTAACATTCGTTGTAATTTTTTATCAAATGTTGGAGCATATAAAGCGCTATCCCGAACAATTTGCATAAACAAATCTACATCTATCCCTTCCCGAACTATCAATCCTAAACTCAAAGCAAAAGCAGTTGTTAAAGAACCAATTAATTGATTCATTGCCAACTTAATTGCAGCACCACTACCTACCGCGCCAATATGTAATGGTTCAGGACTAAATATCTTTAATAAACCACACCATTTTTCATATTGTTCTGATGAAGCTCCTACCATAACAATTAAACTACCAGATTTCACTTGAGGAATACTGCCTAAAACAGGAGCTTCTAAATATTCACCACCACAAGCTACAACTTCATCTCTAATTTCTTTACTTTCAGTAGGGGAAATAGTTCCCATTTGAATTACTGTTCGACCCGATAATTCCGCTTTTGAACTATCAGATAAAAGTACATTTTTAATAGCTTCAGTATTAGTCAACATCAAAATTAAACATTCAGAATTTTGAATAGCTTCTACCGGAGAATTAGTAATTTTAGCCCCTGCTTTTTGTAAAGGTTCTAATTTTGATTGAGTCCGATTATAAGCAGTTACAATATGATTAGCTTCTAACAGTTTTTGAGCCATTGGCAGACCCATTAAACCCGTTCCTAAAAACCCAATTTTCATTAGTTATTTCCTCTATAATTTAATATTTTATTACCATATTTTTTGATATTTGTCAAAAAATGATAGCATTGAACAAACTAATTTAAAGCAATGATTCCTAGAAAAATTGTGCTAAATTTGCTAAAAAAATGCTATGATAATACGAACATTTGTCTGAACTGGAAAGGCTAAAACCTTGAGTTGGTGGATGAGTAATTTGCAATTTGTAGGTAATCCTAAATAACCTACTTTTATAGTAAATTAGTCTAATAATATTACTCTGTATTATTTTACCGAAAAATTGGGTTTAAAGCCTCGCCCTTGTAGGGCGACTTTTTATTTGAGCATGCAAGTGAATTGGATATATGCTAAACTGTTATTAGTTGCCGGGGGGCACGCCTCCTCCGGAGGAGCTGCGAATTGCGGAAACTCGTGCGCGGACGTGGAGGGAAGCATCAGACTACCGCCAAGGAAGCAGC
>NZ_JAAHHG010000275.1 GCF_010692555.1 Okeania sp. SIO3B5
ACCCCTAACCCCTCCCAGGAGGGGAAGGCAGGAGGCAGAAGGTTTTCTCAAGAGTGTCACCTTAATTTTATACACGCTCCGATGCTACCGGACATGATATCAGGAGGGAAAAAATTTATAAAGATTTGGTAATGGTGAAGATAAAAAATGTTTTTATACCGAATTAAAAGGATTTGATATAACGTATAACCGGATTTTATATAATACACACAATTTTTCCAAGAAATACTAGAGCAAAAATTTGCCCCAGTAAATTCAAATTTCTCTAGCAGGAAGTTCAACAATTTCAAACCAATATCTACTCAAACTTTGAATAACTGTTATTAATCCTTCAAATGTTACTGGTTTGACAATAAATGAACTAATTTCTAATTGATAAGAAGTATAAATATCTTCTTAGGAGCCATGTAAGAATAATATCATGTCCGGTAGCATCGTTTGTGTATAAAATTAAGGTGACACTCTTGAGAAAACCTTCTGCCTCCTGCCTCCTGCCTCCTGCCTTCCTTCCACCAAAGTCTAATTATTCAAACGGACATGATATAAGTTGTACAAATTTTATCTGGGATAAATTGTGAAATATAGCTTCCATCAAAAAAATGTTCAAGTTATTTTTATATCATGTCCGGATAAGAGCGTGATCAAAAACTTTCTCCTTCAACTCCAGTTATTCTTCTTCCTTCTTCCTTCTTCTTTCTTCCCTCCTGACTCCTGACTTCCCCTCCCCTCCTGGGAGGGGCTAGGGGTGGGTTGGGAGGGGGAGGGGCTAGGGGTGGGTTGGGAGGGGGAGGGGCGAGGGGTGGGTTGACTCCTGACTCCTAAGTCGTTATTTATTTATAACTGTTCAACCGGACATGATATTACACGACTACTTAGATATGCTCCTTTTGCTTATCTACACTTTGTTCCATGGGCAAAGTAATCACAAAAGTAGTTCCTTGATTGGGGATACTACGAGCAGTAATATTACCATTGTGTCTCTCTACTATTTTACGACATATTGCCAGTCCTATACCAGTGCCCTGATATTGTTGCTTGCTATGCAGGCGTTGGAAAGGTGTAAATATTCGGTTTAAATATTTTTCCTCAAAACCTATTCCATTGTCAGATACCATAATTTGAACTTGATTAGTTTCCCACTGTAAAATTGCTTCTACCTTGACAATGGGGCGATTTTCTGGTAGATGAAACTTAAGTGCATTGCTGATTAAGTTTTGGAACAATTGTCGCATTTGTATTGAGTCAGCCTGAATAGTCGGTAACTCTCCGACTTCCACCTGAGCTTTTGTTTGTTCAATGCAGTTTTCCAAGTCGTCAATAACTTCTGCTACTATTTGAGAAAGGGTTACAGGTACATAGGGTTGCGCTTTGGTAGTAATACGGGAGAAGTTTAATAAATCTCTAATGAGAGTTTGCATCCTGTTGGCAGCACTCTGCATTCTGTGTATATAGTCTAGCCCTTTTTCATCTAACACTTTCCCATATTTAGCTTTGAGGCGATCGCCAAAGATCTGAATTTTCCGCAGTGGTTCCTGCAAGTCGTGGGAAGCTACATAAGCAAAATCTTCTAGTTCTTGGTTACTGATTTTTAGCTGAGTAATGAGTCTTTGCTGTTCAGCTTCATTTTGCTTGCGAGGAGTAATATTTTGAATTTGATAAATGAAATATAGAGGTTCACCTAATGGATCTTTTACTAGAGAAACACTCAAAGTTGTCCAGATAATATTATCTTTCTGATTAATATATCGTTTCTCTATATTGTAGAAGTCTATTTTGCCCTCTAAGAGTTGCTGCACAAAAATAAGATCGGTAGCTAGATCTTCAGGATGAGTAATTTCTTGAAAAGCTAACTGTATCAATTCAAGTTCACTGTAACCCAGCATTGCACACAAAGCATAGTTAACCCGGATAAAACTTCCATCTGTTGATACCAGGGCAATACCAATAGGTGCACGATCAAAAGCTAGACGGAAACGTTCTTCTCTTTCTTGCAATATATTTTCCATCTGTTTGCGTTCAGTGATATCTCTAGCAGTAATAGCAATACCATCTGCTAGAGGAACTACCATCTGTTGCAACCAGGAGATATTGGAGGTAAAGATATTTGTGGAAAACTCTTCTTTGAAAACTTTACCCATTTCCACAACCTGAAGGTATTTTTCCAAGAAATTTCCGGTATCGTTAATAGGAATTAGTTCAGACAGTCTTTGTCCCAATACTTCTGATTTAGGCATAGAAATGAGTTGTTCGGCGCGGGAGTTTAACTCTGCAAAAATAAAATCAACAATACGTCCAGTTTCATCCCGCAGACTATTAAATATAAATAAGCTATCTAAACTTGCTTCCGCAGCAGCATAAAATTTAACTTCGCTTTCTCGTAATTGAGTTTCTATACGCTGGCGTTCTACTATTTGTTTCTGTAGTTCCTGATTTGCTTTTTCTAGTTCTGTTGGACTAGGCAATGCTAGAGCTTGAGGTATAATAATACGGAGTTCAAAAACTGTAAACAATGAAATTATGGCAGTTATAACCTTCAAAGTTCCTGAAAACCAGTAAGTGGTATGCCATAAAGTCCACACATCCATCAGATGAGTTGTCCCACAAGAAACTATAAAGGCACTAAATAGCCAGAATATATAAGGAAAAGGTAAATCTTGTCTTTGCTGGATAAAGTAAACCAACATTAGAGGGATAGAGAAGTAAGCAATAGCAATCAGAAAATCTGAGACTAAATGCAAGCTAACTAAACTAGGGTTCCATAAATAGCAGTGTCCATGAGAAATATATTTAAACATAAGTCATAAGTCAAAAGTCATAAGTCAAAAGTAAGATTTTATAGACTCGAAACTTTAATGTCACAGTAATTTCAGGAAATTATTTCACATTCACGGAAGTCAAAAGTTAAAAATCAAAAGTAAGATTTTATAGATAAGAATGAAAAACCTTGTGTTGCCTCAGTTTTAAGCTTTTGATCTGTCCGCGCCCTTTGCTTTAACTGCTATAAAGTGCGCCTGAGCATCCTAAAAAGTGCTGTATATTTACAGTTTAACAATCTTTAACTTTTGTCTAGTAGATACTGACGACTGACTTATAGCTTCTTGATTTTAACCCACATTCCGCACTTCAATTCGTAACATTAAAAGTAGTATATTAAGTCGGCAGCTTAGTAGGTATTTATACTATGCAAATCATCTCAATTACTTTTTTCGTTCATCAAATTCTGAGTAAACAACTAAGCATAAATACTTGCTCTTATGATTACTCAATCACGGCAGCTATGATTTTCTCCAGAATTGCTGTCTCGTGACTCCTGACTCCTGACTACTTCTTTTATACTATATTTTGGGCATTGCATAATTGCGGGATGATTTTGTCAGAGAGTAGAAACCATAATCCCCGTGTCCCCGTGTCCCCGTGTCCCCGTGTCAGCCGAAATCATCCCAGTATTCAGCAACGCCATATTTTGTGGTGCGGAATGTGGGTTGTAATTGCTTTATGATTTTGTCACTGATCAGTTATTTCTGCCATCCTGCAATAGATTTCCGGATTCCTGACTAGGTCCTTGGATCAAAATGTAGCAAAAAGCACATACCGCATACTTGAATATACCAAATGAGTTCTATAGAACATTTACTAGTGCAGGATGGCAGAAATAACTAACCAGTTACAAAATCCGAAAAGCCTTACCAATCAATACTTTTGACTTTTGACTTTTGACTTTTGACTTCCGCGTAGCGGCACTAGCCATTGTCCCTATATCTCTTTTGCAGATAAAATGCAATAAATGCATTTAAAAAATACATAAAGTTCATAAAAGTATATATTTTGTAACAAAGAATACGAAAATTTAATTAAAACTCATTTACATTAGTCAACAACAAATTAATAAGAATTTGACTTAGATGGTGACAACAGATACAGAATTTTTAAACATTTTGATTTTCTAGTTGTCGGCTAAACAAAATTAGTAACTGAGTCAATCAAAGCATCTTTGTAATAGTTAGTTTTCCGAAAATATATGGGACTGCCCAAAAATGAGGATGATATAGATGACCAAAAAATAAGGTCTCAAGCCTTCTCTTTTAAGGGGATAAAAAAAGATAATTCTGTATTTTCGTAGCCTCTCTATTACAAGAGGTACTGATAACTGATAACTGATAACTGATAACTGAAATGACTGGCACAGTAGAACGCCAAGAAAAACTAAATAAATTTGAGAAATTTAAAGCAGAAAAAGATGGTCTGGCAGTGAAAACAGAACTAGAAACATTTGCCAATATAGGTTGGGAAGCAATAGATAAAACAGACCGGGACCACAGACTAAAATGGTTAGGTGTATTCTTCCGGCCAGTAACTCCAGGCAAATTTATGTTGCGGATGCGGATGCCAAATGGATTCATCACCAGTCAACAAATGGGAGTCTTGGCAGAAATAGTCCAACGGTACGGCGAAGACGGCAGTGCCGACATCACCACTAGACAAAACTTGCAACTGCGGGGAATTAGAATAGAAGATATCCCAGACATCTTCCGCCGATTTGAACAAGTAGGTTTAACTAGCGTTCAATCAGGCATGGATAATGTACGTAATATCACGGGTTCCCCAGTTGCTGGAATAGATGCAGATGAACTGTATGATACTCGTGAGTTAGTGCAGCAAGTCCAAGACATGATTACAGGCAACAGCAAAGGCAATCCAGAATTTACCAATTTACCACGGAAATTCAATATAGCGATCGCCGGATGCCGTGATAACTCCATCCATGCCGAAATTAACGATATTGCTTTTGTTCCTGCCTACAAAAACGATAAATTTGGCTTTAACGTTTTAGTCGGTGGCTTTTTCTCCGCTAAACGTTGTGCAGCAGCGATCCCCCTTAATGCTTGGGTAGAACCAAGTCAAGTTGTTGCCATCTGTCGAGCTATTCTAGAAGTATTTCGCGATAATGGCTCCCGAGGAAATCGCCAAAAATCAAGGCTAATGTGGCTGATAGATGAGTGGGGTGTAGATAAATTCCGCTCAAAAGTTGAGCAACAGATGGGACAAATTCTAGAAGCAGAAGCTCCCAAAGACGAAATTATCTGGGAAAAACGCGACCACATCGGGGTTTACAAACAAAAACAACCAGGTTTAAACTATATTGGGTTGCACATTCCGGTAGGTAGGTTGTATGCTGACAATATGTTTGAACTAGCACGGCTAGCTGAGGTTTATGGCAATGGAGAAATTAGACTGACAGTAGAACAAAATGTTATTATTCCTAATGTTCCTGAGTCTAGAATTGAACCATTCCTTGGGGAATCACTCCTAGAAAAGTTTTCCATTAATCCTCAAGCATTAACTCGGGCCTTAGTTTCATGCACCGGGGCACAGTTTTGTAACTTTGCTCTCATTGAAACCAAAAATCGGGCCTTAGCAATGGCAAAGGAACTCGAAGCTGAACTGTCAATGCCAAAACCAGTACGCATTCACTGGACTGGTTGCCCTAACTCTTGTGGACAGCCACAGGTTGCAGAAATTGGTTTGATGGGTACTAAAGCACGCAAAGATGGTAAAATGGTTGAGGGTGTTGACCTATATATGGGAGGCACAGTTGGTAAAGATGCTAAACTCGGTAGTTGCGTTCAAAAAGGTATTCCCTGTGAAGACCTCAAATCTGTTTTGCGGAATTTACTAATTGAAAATTTTGGTGCTCAACCAAGGTAAGTTTTCAATCTAGGGTGTCTAAAAAATCTATCAGAAATCTTACAAATAAAGACCGGAGAAGCATAAATATCGTTTCTCAAACTTAGTCTCACAGACAAAATTTATTACATTTCAAAGCACAATAACAATAAGGAGAATCTCAACAATGTCTACTACAGTTAATACTTCTAACAATTCACCTGAAACTGCAAAATCTTTAGGTATAAAAATTCTATCTGTAGTCGGTTTAACACTATTTGCTGGTTTTTATGTCAATAATTGGCAGGGTTCCTTAGCAGAATATGCTCAACAACAAGAACAAGAACAAGAAGCAGAAACAGTTGTTGCTACATCCACTACTGATACTGCTCCTATTGCAGTCAACATATCCACCTCAGAAACTACTACTGCTCCATCAACTTCTGTTGTTTCTTCCGCTGTTGATACTACCGAGTCAGTCTCAGCCGTCAATACAGTAGCTACAATGCCAGAAACTGAAGTAACTTTGGCAGTTCCAGAAACTCAAGCAGCGCCAAAAATTACTGACTCAAATACTCTTGATAAATTAAACTCGATGCTGTACAACCAGATCGACAAAGCTTGGCAACAATATCCAACTTTTTCTGAAAACTTAGCTTATCGAGTTACTGTGAACTCCGCAGGAATGGTTGCCAATTATGAACATATCAATAAAGCAGCTTCCGACTACATTGGAGAAACTCCTCTAGCTAAACTGACTAACTCTAGCACTACTGATACTAACAAACCAACAGCAGAATATTTAGTGCTACTAACTCCCAATGGTGTACTTCAAGTTAACCCATGGCTAACTAAATAGGTTTTTGCTTTCAGGTAATACTTGGTAGGTTTAGGTAGAATTTTAGAGACATAGAACTAGCTAGTGCAAAAAGGCAGAAGGCAGGAGGCTTTAGTTATCTAGGATAGCAGAAGGCAGAAGGGAAGAAAGGTTATTGTACAAGCTTTTGAACCTTTTTTAACTGGTCAGTTATTTCCGCCATCCTGCACTAGAAATAGCACTGATAATGGTAATTTCTACCAACCTACTATGCGATCGAAACAAATTGAATCCTTCCCTTGAAAGTAACACCTGACTCTGGTACTAATTTACTTGACATATTTTTAGTTAAACTTAACTTGTCAGCAAAATTAATCTTTGTTTTTTACCTTAGATAGCCTTAATAATTATTGTAATTCAACAGAATAATGTTAACAGAACTTTGGTCTTTTCGAGGCCGTTACCGTACCCTCCATTTAACTTGGTTTGCTTTCTTTCTATCATTTGTTGTGTGGTTTAACTTAGCCCCATTAGAAACAACAATACAAGAAGATTTTGGTTTAGAAGGTCCTCAAATGGGCACTCTTAGGATCTGTAACCTTGCACTCACAGTACCTGCCCGAATTATCATCGGAATGTTGTTAGATAGATACGGACCAAGAATTACTTATTCAGTGCTATTAATGTATGCAGCTATTCCCTGCATTGGGTGTGCCCTTGCACAAAATTTCAACCAGTTAGTTATCAGCCGTTTGGCACTAGGTATCGTCGGTGCTGGTTTCGTTATTGGTATCCGCATGGTTGCTGAATGGTTTCCTCCTAAAGAAATAGGTTTGGCAGAAGGTATTTACGGCGGTTGGGGTAACTTTGGTTCTGCTGCTGCTGCTTTTTCCCTCCCTACTATAGCTGGTTGGTTAACTTTTGGTTCCGGTGATATATTGAACTGGCGACTATCTATCGCTCTGACGGGTATCGTAGCTGCGCTTTATGGTGTGTTTTATTTCTTCAATGTTCAAGATACTCCTCCTGGTAAGGTGTATAAAAAGCCAAAGCGTGCCACAGGTTTAGAAGTTACAACCCAGAAAGATTTTATCTTCCTAATTTTGATGAATCTTCCTTTAACAGGAGTTCTTTGTTTACTAGCTTGGCGCTTGAGTAATTTGGATTTCTTATCTCAAGGTCAACTTTATATTGTCTGGCTATTGCTCTTAGGTTTGTACGCTTTCCAAACTTATAACTGTTGGGCAGCTAATAAAGAATTGATGGCAGGTGAGAAGCGTTATCCTCCTGCTGACCGCTATCAGTTTTCTCAGGTAGCAATTTTAGAACTTACTTATTTTGTTAACTTCGGTTCTGAGTTAGCAGTGGTTTCTATGCTTCCTGCTTTCTTTGAAAATACTTTTGGCCTGGATAAAGCCATAGCAGGGATGGTTGCAGCTAGCTATGCTTTTATGAACCTAGCATCTCGTCCTGGTGGTGGTTTAATTTCAGACAAACTTGGTAGTCGGAAGTTGACAATGACAGTATTGACTGCTGGGATGGGAATTGGTTATCTAACATTTGGTCAGGTAACTGAAAGTTGGTGGCTACCTTTTGTTGTGGTACTTACTATGATGTGTTCTTTCTTTGTGCAAGCTGCTGAAGGTTCTACCTTTGCTATAGTTCCTTTAATTAAGCACCGAGTGACAGGTCAAATTGCTGGTAATGTTGGTGCTTATGGTAACGTAGGTGCGGTAGTTTATCTGACTACGTTGAGTTTATTGCCTGGAGGTGCTGTTGGTAAGAAAATTTTCTTTGAACTTCTCGGTGTAATGTCAATAATTGTGGCGTTCCTGTGTGCTTTCTTCTTGAAAGATCCAGAGGGTTCATTTGCCGAACACCATAAGGATGAAGAGGATGAAGAACAAGTGAATCTAGAATCTGTTTCGATGTTTGCTGAAGACTAATACCTATCTCCCATTATTCCCCTCCTGGGAGGGGCTAGGTGTGGGTCCCCATCTCCCCACCCCTTATCTCCCTTTCAGAAAAGGGCTTGTAACTGTATCGAAAAAAAAGTTAGAATCATTACTATCACGACTGCAATACCTTAAATCGAGCTTTGAGCAGTGCGTTCTCAAGCAAACCTTCCCTTTCCTCTCACTTCCACGAAATTCGCTGTTAATTTTTTTAATCCTAATTATTTATAAGTATTTAACTGAATATAATATTATTATTTCAGCCGGAATTAGTGAACTTTGATTTTCGCTAAAACTTACCAAGAAAAAATCTATTGTAGTAAAAACTCTTTATGATTATATCATATCCAGTATCATTGGAGCTTGTATAGAATTAACTCACAATTGAAAAAAAACCTTCACCATGAGTGCCTTCTACCCTCTGCTTTTCTCTCACTATAGTATAAGTATTCAAACGGGCATGATATTATTTGTTCCATGACAAATATTACTCTTTATAAATCAGCTATTAAAAAGTATCCAATGTGACAGATAATTTTTCATAAAGTATTCAATAATAAACAAAAATTAAATTCTCTATCATTAAACTTAAATATAGATATTAAATATTATATTATATTAATTATAAATAGCAAAAAATCAGGGTAAGTAACTGTTGGCTAAAATCTGGTATTATCTATAAAAATCTGGGATTATCTGTTTTATGCTACTAGGATTCAAAACTGAATTACGCCCAAATAACCATCAAAAAACATTACTAGCTAAACACGCTGGTGTAGCCCGTCATGCTTATAATTGGGGACTATGGTTGACTAAAAACATCCTTAATCACAATTTCAATAATCCTGAGAGTAAACTTAAATTTCCCACATCTATCGACCTGCATAAACTTTTAGTAGCAATGGTTAAACCTAATAACTATTGGTACTATGAAGTCTCTAAAACAGCGCCTCAATATGCTTTAAGGTATTTATCAGAAGCTTGGAAGCGTTGCTTTAAAAAAGTGTCTGGTCAACCTAAATTCAAGAAAAAAGGTAAAGATGATAGCTTTACTTTAGATGGTTCAATATCAGTAGGTGTGTTTCAGATTAAATTACCAAGAATTGGATGGGTGAAAACTTACGAAATATTGCCAGATAATATTACTCCTAAGTCTGTAACTATTAGCCGAAAAGCCGACCGTTGGTTCATCAGTTTCAATTCTAGAGAGAAAGAAACTCAAATTACTGAGAAATCAGTAGATGTAGTTGGTGTTGATTTAGGTATAAAATCTCTAGCTACTTTATCCACTGGTGAAGTTTTTGTTTGCGAAGCATTCCGAAGGAAAGGGGCGAAATCAAAAAGGAGCTTAGAAGCTAAACTCTCACGACTTCAATACCTTAACAGACATAAAACCAAGTTTTCCAATAACTGGAAAAAAGCACAGCTAAAAATAGCGAGGCTACATACAAAGGTAGCTGATATCAGGAAAGATACATTACATAAACTAACTACCTATTTGGCTAAAAACCACAGTCAAATAGTAATAGAAGACCTGAATGTATCAGGAATGATGGCAAATCATAAGTTAGCTAAGGCAGTTGCTGATATGGGTTTATACGAGTTTCGTAGACAGCTAGAATACAAGTGTAAATTATATGGTTCTGAGTTAATCATCGTTGATAGATGGTTTCCCAGTTCTAAAACCTGTAGTAGGTGTGGAACTGTTAAAGAATCTCTTTTGTTATCAGAGCGTGTTTTTAATTGCGAACACTGCAATTTTAGCTGCGACCGAGACTTGAATGCAGCATTAAATTTAGCTATGGCGGGCAGTTCGCCCGTGACAGCCTGTGGACTGGATAACGCCGACGTTGCCAGATAGAAACAGGAATAGAACAGGCTATCTATAGATAATCATAGATTTATATAGATAATCATAGGTTTCTAAGAACGGAAAGTTTACCAGAAGAATAACTTCTGCTGGAATACAAAATTAAATTATTTAGCATCTGAGTGCAATATTTAGCATATAAGTGTAAATGATATTCGCTTAAATTTCACTTATATCATGTCCGGATAATTAGTGATAAAAAAAAACTTGTTCCTCCTTGCATAATAGTTTTCATAAGGCGTGAAGTACATCAACGATCCCCCTAAATCCCCCTTAAAAAGGGGGACTTCCAGTTCCCCCCTTTCCAAGGGGGGTTAGGGGGGATATCCTGACTACTCTCTCGATTTATAACTATTCAACCGGACATGATATTACTTAGTCTGCCAAAAAAATTATTTTTAAAGTAAACTATGGAATCTACCAAAACTCTTTGCCCTTATTGTGGAGTTGGCTGTGGCTTGGATGTATTACCGCCAGCAATTCCTGGAAAAGCAACAAATCGAGATAGCAAAGGTAATCCAATTTGGCAAGTACGCGGCGATCGCTCTCATCCCTCTAGTCAAGGCAAAGTTTGTGTAAAAGGTGCCACTGTTGCTGAAGCATTGGATAAAAGTCGCCTCAAATATCCAATGATGCGCGATACCCTAGATGAGCCTTTCCGTCGCGTTACTTGGGATCAAGCTTTTAATCGGATTGTTAACCGGATTCAAACTATACGCTTCACTCAAGGACCAGATGCAATTTGTATGTATGGTTCTGGTCAGTTTCAAACAGAAGATTATTATGTAGCCCAGAAATTACTCAAAGGATGTCTGGGGACTAATAACTTTGATGCTAACTCTCGCCTATGTATGTCTTCAGCAGTATCGGGATATATTCAAAGTTTTGGTTCCGATGGCCCCCCCTGTTGCTACGACGATTTAGAAAAAACGGACTGTGCATTTTTAATCGGTACTAATACAGCCGAATGTCACCCCATTGTATTTAATCGTCTGCGGGTTCACCACAAGAGAAATAAGAAAGTGAAAATGATTGTGGTAGACCCCCGTCGTACTAAAACAGCAGAAGTAGCAGATTTGCATTTGGCTATTCGACCAGGTACGGATATCGATCTACTTAATGGTATTGCTCATCTACTCATGCGTTGGGGAGCGATCGATGGTATGTTTATTGATGAATGTACGACTGGTTTTCCTGAATACACTGATGTGATTCGTCATTCCCCACCCGATCTGGTCGCACGCCACTGCGGTATTCGTTTGGATGAGTTGGAAACGGCAGCTCGTTATTGGAGTGAGTCAAAGCAAGTTTTATCATTGTGGTCAATGGGAATGAATCAGTCCTCTGAGGGGACGGCAAAAGTCCGGACTCTGATTAATTTGCATTTGATGACAGGTAATATTGGTAAACCAGGTGCAGGACCGTTTTCACTGACTGGTCAACCCAATGCTATGGGTGGTAGGGAAGCAGGAGGATTGGCTCATATTTTGCCTGGTTATCGGGTGGTGAAAAATCCCCAACATCGGGCTGATTTGGAAAAGTTATGGGGATTGACTCCTGGGCAAATTTCTGCTGTTCCTGGTCGTACTGCTTGGGAAATGATTACGGCTTTAGAACGCCAAGAATTAGGCTGTTTGTGGATTGCAGCGACTAATCCAGCGGTGAGTATGCCAGATTTAGAGCGGACTAAGGCAGCTTTGTTACGATCGCCTTTTACTGTTTATCAGGATGCTTATTATCCCACTGAAACAGCCGAATATGCTCATCTGTTATTACCAGCAGCTCAGTGGGGAGAAAAAACAGGAACAATGACAAACTCGGAGCGAGTGGTGACTTTGTGTTCTGCATTCCGCGATCCTCTGGGAGAAGCAAAAGCAGATTGGGAAATTTTTGCAGAGGTGGGTCGCCGTTTAGGATTTACAAATCAGTTTGATTTTGCTGACTCGGAAGCAGTGAGGGCCGAGTTTCTTGAGTTGACACGCGGTCGTCCCTGCGACCAGACGGATATTACCTACGAGCGACTACGGGAAAAGGGTCCTATCCAGTGGCCTTGCCCTGATAGTAGTGGAGTATCTCAGAAACGTCTGTATACTAATTTCCGATTTAATACTCCTGATGGCAGGGCACGGTTTGCTGCATTTTACTCTCAAGGTTTAGCAGAGCCACCAAATTTTGATTATCCTTTTGTGTTGACAACAGGGCGCTTATATGGTCATTGGCATACTCAAACACGCACAGGACGCATTGATAAAATTACAAAAATGCACCCGATGCCTTTTATAGAAATTCATCCAAAGGATGCTGAGAAGTTAGAGATTGAGGAAAATGATTGGGTAGAGGTGCAATCGCGACGAGGTGCAGCAAGATTTCCAGCAAAAGTGACTAAAGCTATTACTCCAGGCACTGTATTTGTGCCGATGCACTGGGGCGCACTATGGGCAAATCAAGCTGAGGCAAATGCTTTGACTCATCCTCAAGTTTGTCCTGAGTCTGGGCAACCAGAGTTAAAAGCTTGTGCCGTGCAGTTGAGGCCAATTAAATTTGAAACTGCTGCTATGGAAGATTTGATGGGGTCGGAATATTGTGTAGAAAGATCGTCAGCGATATCTATGAAGGGATGATATGGCAGAATTTAGAATTTAGAATTCAGGAGGAAAGAGGATTTAGGTGTAGGTTGGGTTGAAGAATCTGAAACCCAACACAACTTTTTTGTTTGGTTTATCCTAACGGATAAGCTCGGGTAAGACTGCCGTTCAACCCAACCTACTAGCTCAGTCCTCACAATTCAGGAGATTCAGTTACAGAATAGGGGAAAAGGTAGAAAAATACTTCCATCCCCCTTGCTCCCCCACTCGCCCACTCCCAACTATACAATAACTATTCAACCGGATTCTATATTATTTGGGCGAAAGTACTAGAGTCAGAGTAATTA
>NZ_JAAHHG010000276.1 GCF_010692555.1 Okeania sp. SIO3B5
AAGTAGAGGTAAATCTGTAACGTTATAGTTTTTTCCCAGATAATTGATATTGATTTTTGAATTGAGATTTTGAGTGTAAGTAGAAGAAATCTTCTCAGACTTACTTTTCCATCTCAGGGAAGTAGAGGTAAATCTGTAACGTTATAGTTTTTTCCCAGATAATTGATATTGATTTTTGAATTGAGATTTTGAGTGTAAGTAGAAGAAATCTTCTCAGACTTACTTTTCCATCTCAGGGAAGTAGAGAAAATCTTCCGAGACTTACCTTTCCATCTCAGGGAAATAGAAGCAAATATATAGCACTATAGTTTTTTTCCCAGATAATTGATATTGATTTTTGAATTGAAATTTTTAGTGCAAGTAGAAGAAATCTTCCGAGACTTAACTTTCCATCTCAGGGAAGTAGAAGCAAATATATAGCACTATAGTTTTTTTGCCAGATGAAGGTTTGAATTTGGCAATGGAGATTTTCACCCTCATTGGTCTAGTAGAAGCAGGAAATATTTCTAGACTTTCCTTTGTCTGTGAGGGAATATTAAACCAAATCTCTAGCGCTATAGTTTTGTGCCAGATAGATTATGGCATTTTTCTTAGTTTGAGGTCAAAATGGAACTAACTGTCTGTTGGTTTTGTTTTATATATCAAATATTGAGTTGCTTAGGACATAGAGTAATGATGAATCAAAGAGGAAATATTTTTCCCACTCTTCTAGGTCGCCTTTTCCCTCCCATATAATACCAACCTCAAAAAATAAGACTTTCGATAACCTCAAACAACTAAATTCCTAACTGCCCTAACTACCGATTATTTTTCTAATGTGGATGAGATAAATCAATACTATAAAATTCTAGAACTTGAACCTGGTGCTTCCCTAGATCAAGTGAAACAAGCTTACCGAGATTTAGCCTTTGTCTGGCACCCAGACCGCTTTGCCCAAAATACTCGTCTCCAAGCAAAAGCTCAAATTCGTCTCAAAGAAATTAATGAAGCTTACCGAAAATTACGGTATTTTTTGAATGATTCTCAACCACAAACTGTTCCGAAACGAAAAACTCCAAGTCAAACACAACAATCATCACCTCGTCGTTCACCTTCTCCTCAACCTACCCCCTCTCCTCAAAGGCCAGAAAATTCTAACGCCAATAATCCTTTTCAACAATTCTCTGTTCACACTCATCAAACAAATTCCACAACCTCCAGTATTCCTTGGGGTAGTTTAATAGCTACTTTCCTGTTTTATGCTTTGACTGCCTGGGTATTAGTTATTTCCAAAGCTCCTGTTTGGAGTTGGGCCGTAGTTGAAGGTGTGGCATGGATGGGAATGACTGTTTTGGCAATTGAAGGGACAGGTTCTCAAAAATGTTGGGCGATCGCTTTATTGGGTGCTGGAGGAGGAGCAGGTTGGATAGCTGGAAATTCTGTGGGAGGTATAATTACTGCTTTGGCATGGGCGATAGTTGGATGTAGTCTAGGGTTGATTGCTGGCACTGAACCAAAGGCCAGAACAGTTGCTGCTGTGGTGACTATTGGTGGAGTAATTGCTTTAGGGGGATTTTTGGCTGGTAATGGGGCTGAAAATGTATTGTTGGTGATTGTTGGTTCTATTATTTGGGCTGCTGCTGGATTTATTTTTGGGACAATAGTGGATGCTGTAATTGGTTTGAAGAATGGTAATGGTGTTGGCAGTATGCTTGGGTTTATTGTGTGTGCTTGGGTTGGAGCTTGGTCTGCTGCTTGGAGTTCTGCTCGGTCTAAAAATGTGGCGATCGCCTTGGCTAGTGCTGGGCCTAATATTATTGTTGGGTTATGGGTAGTTATTGGTATTGTGGCAGGAGTGGTTTCTCAAATGGTTGCGGGAGAAAAGTTGATAGAGTTGTTTAATGGATTTTTTACTTTTTTGATTTTAGCTATTATTTCTGGATTAGGTTTAGGTTTTGGCTGGTGGCTTTCCACAAGTTTAGTGTGATTTATGACTTCTTCAGCTTTGCTCTTTCCCTTCTACTTGCAGGTGATGTTATACCAATTTGATAAATGTTTGCTACAAATATCTAGGGTATTTCTTCAATAATTTAGAATCCAGAATTCAGAATTCAGAATCCAGAATTCAGGAGCCGGAATGAATAGATTTAATACCATTTTTGATGTTGTAAATTATCTTTGATTTCTTCTTCCTACTTCCTACTCCCTACTCCCTCTTTTTGAATAATGAGCTATTCTCTGATCCTAAAAACCACATATTTCTATGATTCTTTCTTCCTACTCCCTACTCTCTACTCCCTACTCCCTCTTTTTGAATAATGAGCTATTCTCTGATCCTAAAAACCACATATTTCTATGATTTCTTCTTCCTTCTTCCTCCTTCCTACTCCCTACTCCCTACTCCCTACTCCCTCTTTTTTAATAATGAGCTATTCTCTGATCCTAAAAACCACATATTTCTATGATTCTTTCTTCCTACTCCCTACTCCCTACTCCCTACTCCCTCTTTTTTAATAAACTTTCAAACTTGGATGTGGGCAATGGTGGACTGAATAAATAGCCTTGAATTTCGTCACAGTCATATTTACGAAGAAAGTCTAATTCTGATTGAGTTTCTACTCCTTCGGCAACTACTTTTAAGTTTAAATTATGAGCCATTTGAATAATAGCAATTGTAATTGCTTCTGTCTTACTATCTTCAGTAATATTACGAATAAAACAGCGGTCTATTTTAATTACATCAAATGGAAATTCTCTGAGATAACTTAAGGATGAATACCCTGTACCAAAATCATCCATTGATATATTAATGCCAAAGTTTTGCCATACTTCCATAATTTGAGTTGCAGCTTTTTCATTTTGCATGACTAAGCTTTCTGTGATTTCTAATTCTAAGTAATTAGCTTTTAAACCTGTTTCTTGAATAATTTTAATAACTCTTTCTTGAATATTTCTTTGTGTAAATTGGCATCTTGATAAATTAACTGCTATTTCTAATAGTCCAAAACCTAGTTCTTGCCAGATTCTTGTTTGATTACAAGCAGTACGCAAAACCCATTCTCCTATAGGGATAATTAAACCTGTTTCTTCTGCTAAAGGAATAAATTCTGCTGGTGAGACTAAACCTTTTTTTGGGTGACACCAACGTACTAAAGCTTCTGCCCCAGTAATTTTACCAGTCTTGATATTAACTTTTGGTTGATAATAAACTTGAAATTCTGAGCGTTTTAAAGCATTATGCAAATCAGTTTCTAAGCCTAGTTGCTCTAAAGAAATAAAAACTGTTTCTGATTGATGAAATTGATAACTATTACCTCCTTTTTCTTGAGCATGATACATTGCTGCATTGGCATTTTTTAGAAGTTCATTTGCTTCTACATCATCTAATGGATAAAAGGTAATACCTATACTAGCAGTGATATAAATTTCATAACCTTCTAAAAAAATTGGTTGAGAAATTGTATCTAATATAGATTGAGCTATATCTGCTACTTCTTGCTTTTTTTCTACTGGTTTGAGAATTATCCCAAATTCAGCAGCTTCTAAATGAGCTAACAAATCTATTGAATCAATAGACTTATTAAGTTTTTTTGCCACAGTACAAAGTACCAATTCTCCATTTTTATCCCCCAAGGTTACTTTGATTCGATTAATTCTATCTAGGCTAATATAAAGGATAGGTATTATGGGAAAAGATATATCGTTTTGAGATTTATTTAGATGACATAATTTTTCTAAACTACTCTGATTTTTATAAGATATAGTTTCATTAAGTCGCTCTGTAAATAAAGAACGATTTGGTAATTGAGTTATAGGATCGTACTGGTGTCTTTGGAGAGCTATTTCTATAGTTAAATGTAAGTTTCTTTCTTCAAATGGTTTAATAATATAGCCAAAAGGATTTGTTGCTTTTACTCTCTGCAATGTTTTTTCATCAGTGTAAGCTGTTAAGAATATTATTGGTATTTGGGAGCTTAAATGAATTTGTTCTGCTGCTGTTATCCCATCCATTTCTCCTTGCAACATCACATCCATTAATATTAAATTAGGTTGTTTTTCTACTGCTATTAAAATTGCTTCTTCTGCCGAAGAAACAATATCAATAACTGTATAACCCATGATTGTCAGACTGTCTGCTAAATCTTCAGCAATAATACTTTCGTCTTCGACAATTAGAATTTTTGATTTTGACATTTATACTCCTCTATAATTTACTTGCATTCAGGCTAGAAAAAGTTATTTGAAAAACTGTTCCTACTTCATTAACTAACTCAATTGTTCCCTTAAGTTGTCTCACTAATGAGCATACTAAACGGAGACCTAAAGAACCAGATTTTTGATAGTCTAAATCTTGAGGAAAACTCATTCCATTATCAGCTACTTTGAGAATAAATTGGTTTTGCTCGCGGTCGTCATAATCAAATTCTATGAAAATTTCTCCTTGAAATTCTTCTGGAAAAGCATACTTGAGAGAATTAGAAACCAATTCATTAACGATCAGACCACAGGGAATTACTGTATCAATATTTAAGCAAACAGGAATTACATTTATCTTTAATTTTACACCTCTTGCTTTGACTGCATAAGCTTGGAATAAGTGAGTAGCTAGACTGGAAATATATTCAGTAAAATTAACTTTAGATAAATCCTTTGATTGATATAAATGTTCATGGACAAGAGCCATAGATCTAACTCGGTTTTGGCTTTCTTTTAACATTTCTAAAATTATTTCATCTTGAATATATCTTGACTGTAGTCTTAATAAACTAGAAATTACTTGCAGATTATTTTTGACTCGATGATGAATTTCTTGTAGTAAAACCTCTTTTTCTGCTAAAGATTCTTTGATTTGCTCTTCATGACGTTTTCTCTCAGTAATATCACGAATTACGGCTTGAAATACCATATTTTTAGTTGATTTTTTGCTTGATTTATTTTGAGTATATTCACCAGTTTTGATTGCAGTTAATAAGACTTCTGTAGGAAATTCCGATCGATCTGCTCTTTGATTTATCCATTCAAAACAACTATTACCTTTGACAATTGCTTGAACCATATATCTTTTGATTAACTGAGCAGATTTTTTTCCATTTTGCTGATATTCGGGATAAAAATCTGCTAAGTTATGATGATAAAATTCTTCTTTATTATTTAAAGCAAACATTTTTAAAGTTGCAAAATTGCAATCAATAATTCCGTTCCCATCTAGGAGTATAACAGCATCGCTTGTGGCTTCATAAAGGTTACGAAATTTTTTCTCCGATTCCTGAAGTGAAGCAATTAATTTACTTTTCATTGCCTCTGCTTGTTTACGATCAGTAATATCTATTCCCACTGAAACTAATGCTTTTCCTTGAGCATATTTCTGAACTACAACCAAGTAATTTTTAATATTTCCATTAAATTTTGTCTCAACTTCTTGAGATATTTGTTGTGCGGAACTAGCGAAAAAATCACTAATAAATTGAACGAAGCCCCAACTACTCCCTAGAAAACCTATTTCTTGACCAATAAATGTTTCTGGAGGTAAGTTAAAACTGGCTGCTAATTGCCTATTTACTCCTATATATATTAACTCCGAACTAATCCAAGAAACAAACCAAGGCACAGCATCTAAGACTGCCTGTAATTGGTCTTTAGCTCTTTGTAAAGCTTCTTCTGATTTCTTGCGTTGAGTAATGTCAGTAGCAGTGCCAATAGCTCCTTGAAAATTGCCAAACTTATCTCGTAAAGCAATTGCATTAAAGTTAAGATATACAGGTATTCCATCTTGGCGCTTATGTATAGTTTCCCATTGATAACTCGAAGTATTATCTTGAGTAAATATCGGTATTTGTGTAATATTTTTTATGTTTGCTGCCGTATATTTTTCTACTTCTTCCTGATAGATAAAATTTGTTATAGAACGGCCGATAATTTCTGTTGTTTCATACCCATAAATGCGTTTAGCTGCTTGATTAACAAAAGTAAAACGTCCTAAAGTATCTAGTGACCAAATTAAATCTTGAGAAGTTTCTACTAGATGCCTATATTTTTTCTCACTTTCTGCTAAAGCTGTTTCTACTCGTTTTCTTTCTAGGGCATTAATAAACATCTCTCCCATAATTCTGAGCAGAGCAATAATATCTTCTGACCAATTTTTTTCCTCTTTAACTGAATCAAATCCTAAAAATCCAATAAAAATACCACGATATACTATTGGTACAACAACCAAAGATTTGATACATTGCAGTCGCAAAAATATTTTACTTATCCATTTTTCTTTTGATAGTTTAGTTCTACTTGGAATATAAATTGTTTCTAGGTTTTTTATTTGTTCATTCCACTCTTCTAATGCTGTGATTGGTATTTGTTTTCTTTGCTCAATTTGTGGTTTAATGCCACTAGCACACCACTCATAATCATTGTTAATATAACTACCAGTTTTATCCAGTAACAATATATAGCTACGATCTACACCACTAAAAGTTCCTATCCATTCCAGAGCTACTTGAATTCCACGATCTATCTCGTCTGGGGCTAAATTAATAAAATGAGCTGACAAAGTAGTAATTAATTCTTCAAAATTTAGCCTATATAGTAATTCTTCTCTAGCTTGTTTATGTTTGACAATCTCCTCTATAAGTTGTTCATTTGATTCTCTTAAGGCAGATGTTTTTTCCTCAACTTTTTTTTCTAGTCTTAGTTGATATTTAGGGTCTTCTAGTTGAGTATTTTTACCTGCATCAACATTGATATTAACTCCTATTAATCCTAATGTTTCACCACTTTCAGATATTTGAGGAATTACTCTAGTTTCATATTCTATATCTTCCACTTCCCCAAACCATTTAACTTCATTGCCTCCCAGTGCAAAGTAAGTTTTATCTAATACTTCTTGATGGTCTTTGTATAATTCAAAAATTGATTTTCCTATTAAATCATAAGATTTAATTGTTGATTTTATAGCTTTACTTTTGTCGCCTTCTACAAAAGTAAATATACCTTTGTTATCTACTTCCCAAATAATTAAAGACGCTTGATTAGTAAGTATCCGTAAACGTGCTTCACTTTTTTGGAGAGCATTCTTAGTCAATTGATGTTCTGCTTTCTCTTTTTTTAACTCTTCTGTCAACTGAGCAACACTTTGCTGTAAATTTTGAACAACGCTATACATCATTGACATTGATTTTAGGGAATAATAACTATAGTATAACTAGCATAACCATAAAGAGGTTAAGCTATAAAGAAGCTTGATTTTAAGTTTTTTTTGAATAATTAACTATATATCCTAGTGGGATATATTAAGGTAAGCATTTCCTGCGGAATGCTGTGCAAACAGCTATTACCAGTCAGCACTTCTGAAGGAATACACTCTGATTCAGCAATTAGCAATGAATAATTACTTCTAGGGTTTGGGAAGAAGACCCATAGCAATAACTTTTTATTCAAACTCAATTTCAAAGGTTGCTTTTGCCTTCCAAAAAATGGCGTTGCTGATAGCTAAATGCTTACATATTAACTTTATAACACATACTTTTTTAGCTCTTCAATAGTTAAGCTATAACCTAGTCTGTGGCATCTAGAAATATTAAAATATTTGCCAAAGTAGAACAATTATCTAAAATCTAGTCAAAATAGGCCATGAAACTACCTGAGTCAAGCAGATTAAAATTTACCGATAATTTAAACATCTGTCGCATTTTAAACGGAATGTGGCAGGTATCAGGTATTCACGGACATATAGACCCCAAAACTGCTATCCAAAGTATGTTTGACTACATGGATGCAGGTTTCACTACTTGGAATTTAGCAAACCATTATAGCCCAGCAGAGGACTTTATTAGAGAATTTAGAATTGAGAAATTGATATAATTTAAAATTTAGAATTGAGAAATTGATAAATTTAATAATAAGGATTTGAAAATATGTCTGATTCATTTACTCGAGAAATTAGTAATCGCATTTGTTCTCACATGAATGAAGACCATGCAGATGCTGTACTTCTTTATGCTCAAAAATTTGGCAGTTATTCTAATTCTACAGCAGCAAAAATGCTTTCTATTGATGCTCAAGGTATGAATTTAACTGTTGAAGTTAGTGGGGAAAGTTTACCTATAAGAATAGAATTTGACCATACTTTAAAGGATGCTGAAGATGCTCATCATACTCTTATTGATATGCTCAAACTAGCTCGTACTCAAAAATGAAATATGAGCAATTTTACGACAGTCAAAATAAACAATCAAAAGTGAGATGCTTTTTGCGGAAAAGTCTAACAAATTGGGATTTTAGGTGATTGTTGAAGTGAATTTGTCTAGTTACTCTTCTGCTCAGAATAGTTTGATGGGAGAGTAACTCACTCCTACTTTAGCTACATCGCCCTTGAGCCTCACGCCATATTTGAAAAATTGGCGTGAGATGAATCGGCAGCAAATTGAATAGGTTCGATGCCCATTCAATTTGCATGCCATCCCAGCACAAGCTTTCGCCCTAGTAGAAAAACTTGTATGATGATATTCCAATAACCCCAGAAATTTTCCACCATGCGGACTGCCTACCAATATAAATTAAGGCCAAATAAAGAACAGTTAGCCATAATAGAATTGTGGTTGGAATTGTTGCGTCGGCAGTACAACTATCGGTTAGGTGAGCGGTTCTCCTGGTGGGAGGAAAATCGCTGTCCGGTTAATGCTTGCCCTTTGGTGATGCCAATTCCTCAACTAAGAGATAATCCAGATTATTACTCTCAAAAACGAGATTTAGTCAATACCAAAGACAAGTTTCCTGAGTACAAGCTAATTCATTCTCAGATTTTACAGGATTGCATAAAACGGGTAAAACTTGCCTTTGATAGATGGTTGAAAGCAGACAAAAATGGACAGAAATTAGGGAAACCAAGGTTTAAAGGAAAAGGACGTTATCGCAGTTTTACTTATCCTCAAATCAAACTTGACTCCATAGAAGAAAATCAAATTAATTTGCCCAAAATAGGCAAGGTAAAGTTAATTAAACATCGGCCTTTACCTGATGGTTTTCAAATTAAAACAGTAACTATTAGTCGTAAAGCAGATGGTTATTATGTGACTTTATCCCTAGAAGACAAATCAGTTCCAGCTTTAACAACTGAAGTTGAACCTACATTAAAAAATACTCTGGGAATCGACATGGGATTGAAAGAATTCTTAGTAACAAGTGAAGGAGAATCAGTCCCCATCCCTCAATACTATCGCTCATCTCAGCAGCGATTAAAGACTTTACAGAAACGTTTATCTCGAAAGAAAAAAGGAAGCAAAAGATGGTTAAAAGCTGTCAAAGCCGTAGCTAAACAACATAAAAAGGTAGCTGACAAACGTAAAGATTTTCACTTCAAAACAGCCAATGAATTGTTATTAAAAGCGGATATTATTGCCCATGAAAACTTAAACATTAAAGGGCTAGCAAAGACTCGTTTGAGTAAATCAATTAACGATGCTGGATGGGGACAATTCCTGTCTATTTTGACTGTCAAAGCCGGAAATACTGGACAGAAAACTATAGCAGTGAACCCTCAAAATACCAGCCAAGATTGCTCGAATTGCGGTGAAAAAGTCCCCAAAGAATTAAACATACGAACTCATTCTTGCCCACACTGCGGTATTGTAATAGACCGCGACTGGAATGCAGCGATCAATATAAAAAATAGGGCGGTAGGGCCCAGACGTCCTTAAAGCTCGTGGAGTCCGACGGGGTACCGGGACTGGGAAACGAGAAGCCCACGCCATACCTTAAGGTTGGCGTGGGAGTATGTCACTTGCTGTTTGTTTGTCTATCTCCCCCACACCCAGACCTATCCGTGTATCCGTGCCATAATCAGTGTGAGCCACTCCTAATTCAAAATCGACCCTCCCATCATCTTCTGATACCGCCATTCCAACTCTCTCCTCAACAGAGGCCAACTATTCAAACTTTCATCCTTCTCCATCACCCGAAAAGCAGCACCCCGCGCCAACTCCAAAACCTCCTGGTCCTCAACCAAACTCGCCAAAGCAAAATCCGGCAACCCAGACTGCTTCGTTCCCAAAACTTGACCTGGTCCCCGTAAACGCATATCCATTTCAGCAATAAAAAATCCATCCTGAGACTGCTCTAAAACCTGCAACCTTTCCACAGCATCCGTCGAACCCGCACCCCTCATCAACAAACAATAAGACTTATGGACACCACGCCCCACCCGTCCCCGCAACTGATGTAACTGAGATAAACCAAACCTTTCTGCATTTTCAATTAACATTACTGTGGCATTCGGCACATCTACCCCCACTTCCACCACAGTTGTAGATACTAAGATCTGAGTTTCATTATCCCGAAATGCACTAATTGCTTGGTCTTTTTCTGCACTGCTCATTCTTCCATGAAGTAAACCTATTTGAAACTCTGGAAAAACTTTTTCAGCTAACTTTTGATGTTCTTCAACTGCTGACTTTACATCCAATTTTTCCGACTCTTCAACTAAGGGTAAAACTATATAAACTTGTCTACCTTGAACTATTTCTCGGCGGATTAAATCGTAAGCTTTTTTACGTTGTCTTCCAGTCAAAGTTGTTGTTTGAATTGGTTGTCTTCCTGGAGGCAATTCGTCTATTTGACTAACATCCAAATCTCCATGTAATGTCAGAGCAAGAGTTCTCGGAATTGGGGTAGCCGTCATTGCCAAAAAGTGAGGAGATTCACCTTTTTGTTGTAATTTTGCTCTTTGTTGAACCCCAAATCTATGTTGTTCATCTATTACTACTAAACCTAATTTGTGAAAAATTACTGCATCTTGAATTAGGGCATGAGTACCGACTAATACAGGTAATTCTCCAGTCTCAAGTTGAGAGTTAATTTCTCGGCGTTTTGCTACTTTTGTCGAACCAGTTAATAATTCAACTGGTAAATGTAAGAGATTAAACCAAGCAACTAATTTTTTATAATGTTGTTCTGCTAATACTTCTGTTGGTGCCATTAAAGCAGCTTGATAACCAGCTTGAATTGCTGCTAACATCGCCACAACTGCTACTACAGTTTTTCCTGCTCCTACATCTCCTTGTACTAATCTTTTCATTGATTCAGGTTTTTGTAGGTCATTGAGTATTTCATTAACTACTCTTTTTTGAGCATTAGTTAACGCAAATGGCAGGAGTTTATAGAATTGCTCAATTAATTTTCCTGTAGTTGGTAAAGCTATTCCTGTTTCTACCTTTTTTTGCAGTTGCCGACGTTTCAATAATCCTAATTGTAGGTAGAAAAATTCATCAAAAACTAAGCGACGACGAGCTGCTGCTAAACAATCTCGATCTATAGGAAAATGAATATTTTTAATCGCATTTTTTAAATCTATTAATTGATATTGATTTAGTAATGCTTCAGGCAATGTATCTGATAATTGTTCTGCTGTTGGTAAAACTGTAAATATTGCTCGTCTAACAACATCTGCACCTACTCCATCTGTTAAGGGATAAACTGGTACTAAACGACCAACTTTCATGGATTCAATTTTACCCCCTTCACTATCAAGAACTTCTATTTCTGGGTTATCTAAATTTTTCCCATATTTGTTTTCTTTAACCAAACCTGAAACAGCTACTGTTGCACCGACTGGGTATAATTTTTTCTGCTGCATTTGCCAACCTTTATTACTAAATCTAGGTCCGGCAAAAAAGCGACTTATTTTAATTTGACCTGTAGCATCTGTGAGAGTAAGTTCGAGAATAGTTAATTTCTTATTTTTCGGGCTAGAAAAACAATTAAATCGTTTAACTTTGCCAATTATTGTGACAGTTTCTCCAGGCTCTAAGTCACGAATATTTGCTTGACGAGCATAATCTATATGGTCTCTTGGGTAATAATAAAGTAATTCTCTAACTGTATATAATCCTAATGTTGTTAGGCGATCGCTGTTTCTTTTGCTAATATCTTTTACTTCTGTTAATGGTTGTTCTACATCAAGTTTATCGCTGTATTTTTGGGGAGTAACAGAACTCTGTTTTAGTCTTTCTTTAGTTTTTTCTTTTGGTTGAATTATCTCTTTTTTTATTGTTTCTTCCGGCTTTACTCCTTCAGAAATATATTGCATTTTTTGTAAAAAATATTTAGTTGTTTCTAGTAATTTTTGCCGCTCTTCTCTGGTCATTTCTGGATAGCTGACAAATTTATTAGATATTTCCTGAAATTGATTTTGATAACCTTGTAATATTATGGGTGGTTCGCTCAAACTGATACTTAAAAAGTCATTAAATATATATTGTTTTCCCTGGATATTTTGAAATCCATATTGTACTTCTACGGACAAAGCTTTTTGTAGTCTTTCCCAGTCGATATTTTCTTTTTCGTTATTCATAGCGTATTATTTATGTAATATTTTCTTAGTCGGTAATTTATAGAAATTCACACTTCAATAAATATCAGCATTCAGTTTTTGGCATTGCATATTTGTGGGATGAATTTTAACCTTGGATAAAAAATAAGTATGAAGTATTAAAGATGAGATTTACCTGTTCCAAAAAGATTCATTCCGCCCCTCAGCAACCCCCAGTTTTTTTGATTTCTTTTATTTTGTTTTCTTTGAGGAAACCCATTTATCTATTTAATTAATAAATTCATTAAATATATATTGTTTTACCTGGATATTTTGAAATCCATATTGTACTTCTACTGACAAAGCTTTTTGTAGTCTTTCCCAGTCTATCTTTTCTTTTTCGTTATTCATGGCAGATTATTTATATAATATTTTCTTAGTCGGTAATTTATAGAAATTCACACTTCAATAAATATCAGCATTCTGTTTTTTGACTTCTTTTATTTTGTTTTCTTTAAGGAAATCCATTTATCTATATAATTAATGAATTCATTAAATATATATTGTTTTCCCTGGATATTTTGAAATCCATATTGTACTTCTACGGACAAAGCTTTTTGTAATCTTTCCCAGTCTATCTTTTCTCTTTCATTATTCATAGTATATTTTTTCTGTAATATTTTCTTAGTCGCTCATTTAGAGAAAGCATAGTTAAATAAATATCAGCATTCAGTTTTTGGCATTGCATATTTGTGGAATGAATTTTAACCTTGGATAAAAAATAAGTATGAAGTATTAAAGATGAGATTTACCTGTTCCAAAAAGATTAATTCCGCCCCTCAGCAACCCCCAGTTTTTTTGATTTCTTTTATTTTGTTTTCTTTGAGGAAACCCATTTATCTATTTAATTAATAAATTCATTAAATATATATTGTTTTACCTGGATATTTTGAAAT
>NZ_JAAHHG010000277.1 GCF_010692555.1 Okeania sp. SIO3B5
CTATCAGTAGATTGACTACCATACTGAACTCTGTAGGGTTTTTCCTGTTGTATCATTTGAAGTTCTGTGATGGTTAAGATGGTTATCTTTTCTGCGAGGGGGATGATGTCTTCATATGTACAGAACCAACTACTCTGTACATCTACCCATTTACCATTTTGGTTAGAGCCTATCAGAAATATTTGGCTCTTCTATAAATAACGCAGTTTAATAAATAACTTAGAACTATGTTCATCTTTCCATCACTCCCTTTTGCTCCTAGAGGATTATTCCTATCCTTTTCGGCTACTTTTAGGGTCTGCTTACCACCATTACTATTACTAGCTATAGTGTGACCTACCGTTCTTTATGACGGATTACTCTACAAGGGTATGGGATGAAGAACCCATAGGGAAGTGGGCTTCCCAGTTCAAATGACCAGTTCAGGTCGCACAATTAGCATTATATAAATTAGCTTCACTAAGGTCACATCCCGAACATTCATTAGTTTCTAATAGTCTTCTAATCGCTGCTGGATTAGCTGCTTTTGCTGAATTTATCCAGCCAAGTTGGGATAAAATCATTATGATTGCTAATATTGTCAGTTTCATATTCAGTATTTGGGGGTATAGAGAATAATTGAACAGAAAATATACCTAAGTAATTAAGTATACAAATAATTTTGTCTATCTACTTAATTTATATAGATAATTACTTAATTTATCATACATCTAAATGTTTTAGACCGACAAATTTAAAACAATAGAGATATCCGAAAATTAATCTAACTTTAACTATTAAATATCTCCAAAAATAAAAAATAAAATCAATTATCGTACATAAATTATCAGTTATTCCCCTCCTGGGAGGGGCGAGGGGTGGGTTCCCTATTCCCTATTCCCTATTCCCTATTCCCTATTCCCTCTTTTATTTAGTTATCATGGTATAACTTCCATCCCAATCATGTGGTGGTGGATTTGTTATATGATTAACCGATCGTTGAATATGTGTACCAACAGCTTCATCATCAGGTCGAATTTTTTTAGCACTCTTAAAGTAACTAACAGCCAAAGCAAAATTCCTTTCCATATAAGCTTTCCTAGCTCTAGAATAAAGTTCTAAAAACTGTTCTGTTTCCCGATCAATACTTTCTGAACTTGCACCAATCAATTCATATATACTTACAGATTTTTGCTTACCTTTAACTTTGACTTTATCCAATTCTCTGACCCTAATATGATCGTGACAAAGTTGATAAGTAAACTCACTTAAAATAATATCGCAGCCATAATGTTTAGTAATTGATTCTAAACGGGAACTCAAATTTACACCATCACCAATTACTGTATAATCCATTCGTTTTTTAGAACCAATATTACCAGATACTACTTCTCCTGAACTAATACCAATACCAATTTTAAATTGCGGCCTATCGGGACAAGATTCATTAAATTCCCGGAGACGATGACGCATATCTAAAGCAGTTTTAACCGCCATTAAAGCATGATCTTCTAAAGGTAATGGTGCTCCAAAAACAGCCATTAAAGCATCTCCCATAAACTTATCTAAAGTTCCTTTATGGTTAAATACTGCCTCTACCATTGTTTCAAAATATTGATTTAGAAGTTTAACTACTTCAGAAGCTTCTAGGTCCTCTGTCAAACTTGTATAGCCTCGAATATCAGAAAATAAAATAGTTACTTCCTTACGTTCTCCTTCAAGTAAAGCATCTTCAGCTAAAGCCATTACTTGTTCTGCAACCTCCGGAGTCATGTAGCGATACATGGTATTTTTCATGCGTTTTTCTTTACTAATATCTTCAAGAACTACCAATCCTCCACGCACACCACCTTCAGGATTAGTTAGGGGATTAACTGTTAGATTCAAACTACGTTCTATAACTCTATCTAGTTCAAATACATCTATTAATCTGCTAAAATCCATGTGGCTATTTTGAACTAAATTTGCCTGTATATTTGTTGGTATTTGTTCTCCCCAAGGAAGAAAAATATTAGGGTTTTTTGGATCGGGAACTGCTAAAATATAAGCTGCTTCTTCTTCACCTTCAAATTTTATAAAAGAACCTACTCGTAAATTTTGCTCTGGAACATATTGTCTAGTTCCATGCTGTAAACTATCTTCTAAACGGAACTGTAAATTTTCAATTGGTATAACTTCCCATACATATCTATCAATCAGTTTTTCTTCCCACAATTGTCTACTTGTTTTACCTTTTATCTCTTTTTCAAGAGGACAGCCTAACATTTCTAAAGCTGCTCCATTGATAGTCACAATTCTGCCTTGCATATTTGTAGAAATTACAACATCAGACAAACTTTGTAGAATATCTTTCTGATATTGCTTTTCTACTAAAACATTTTCAAAAAGTTGAGAATTCTGAAGGGCAATACCTGCTTGAGCATTAAAAGCTAGTAAAAATTGCTCATCTGAAGAATTAAAACTACCTTGATTTTTATTAATTAACTGAGTTACCCCAATCAATTCACCCTTAGCATTGTATACAGGCATACAAAGAATATTTCTCGTTTGATAACCTGTTTTTTGATCTGTACTAGGGTCAAAACGAGGGTCTATATAAGCATCAGGAATATTCAGAGTTTGTCCAGTAGAAGCAACATAACCAGCGATACCTCGATTTGCAGGAATTCTAATTTCCACCATTTTTTTTTCATCTGCTGTTGCTACCTTAGTCCAAAGTTCATTTGTTTCTTTACTAAATATAAACAATGTGCTACGGTCTGCTTGCATCAAATTACAAGCTTGATCCATTACAGCTCTTAAAGTTGTTTCTAAGTCTAGACTTTGACCTAAAGTTGTGGTAGCTTTCAACAATGCTGAAACCCCTCGCTGATTCCGAGCTGCTACATAAAATGATTGACAACTTTCTATAATAATTCCCATTGAGTCCCCTAAAGAGCGGAATAGTTGCTCATCTTCTCGATTAAAAGGGACATCATTCGCTTTATTAAGTAGTCGTACTACTGCTACTGGTTTGTTAGAGTTGGTGGTACTGAAAACTGGTATGCAGAGGATAGTACGAGTATCATAGCCTGGAGGTTGGTCTACTTCTTCGCTGAAGAGTGGATGAATTTTGGCATCAGCAATATTTAGAGCTTCTCCCGTTGTGGCTACATGGCCTAAAATACCAACATTGATTGGTAAGTGGTACTCTTGGGACTTACCTGTACTTTCGAGAATAGTCTTGTACCAAAGTTGTTTTTTCTCTTGGTTAACTAAAAAAATAGTCGTTTGATCTGCTTTTAGGATTTGACCAATTTTGACAGTAAAGGCATCTAATAATTGTTCTAGTAAAGTTTCAACACCTTCATTATTAATTAAGTCAATAGCTCGTAGATATTGATGAAATTCAGCAGTAATAAAGTCTAGCAGACAAACAAACTCTCCTACTGGCAAATCCTTGACGCGAGTTGCCAGTAGACCCATACGATCGACTTGAGTCAATGTTGCCAGAATACTACCAGCAGCGTTAGAGAATGTCATTTGAACTGTTAAGTTTTAGACGGCATTTTCCTCGACATTTATGGACAACTGTGGACAAAATGTATAGGTATAACCGTCTTTTTTATGTACAACTTTTAATTTACTTACATGAACACTTTTTGCTTTTTGTCCTGGCACTGTGAAATTAAAACTATTTGATTTTGAGCGAGGATTAACTCTACCTACTTCCCCAGTTTCAATGTTCAATGCTAAATCCCCACTATTCCAACCTTTGATTGGTTTTAGTGGGTTGTGCTTTATCTTAAAGTTAAATTACTCCAACTTAAGTGTATATTTTCTCTGGGTTTAATTTTTTCCAAGCAGATAAAGTTTTTTACTTACAAAAAAAAATGTTATGTTACTAGGCTAGACTATATTTAAGTATATTTCTTGCAATAGTATCGCAAAAATCTAGAAAAGTTAGGACTATTAGAAGTATTTAGAATATGAAAGTTTAGTATGATTACCAAAATCCTATCATTAGTATTACTCTGCTTAATTATCACACAAGCTTGAATTTAATATCCCGCAGTCCATATCTAAATCATAGATATTAGATGTGGATTATTGACTACTTCCCGGACTGAAGTCACGGGGATTCTAAGTTGATACTACGCAACAGGATAAATCCGTGTTGCTACGTTTCTTCTTAGCTGACCAAAGATACACTCTCTGGGGACAAGTCAAAGTGCCCCTACACAGTTGGCTTAAGTCTAAACTAAGCTTTCTGCTTACTTTCCTAATGATATTTGCAGCTCCATTACAGTCTGCATTAACCAAGCAATTATTACCTGTTCTATACAAACCACGCTTTGTTCTTTTTCCTGATGGTTTCCAATCATTGGGTTTCTCACCATAAATGGGTAGACAGTCACCATCTAAAAATGAAGCCATACTTGTATAGCTTTCTTCAGTTTCTATAAATCTAATCCCATATTCATCGCACAACTGAGCTATTCTTTCTTTGAGTCTAGCTGTGGGAATTGGTACAAATTCTGAATTACTTTTCTTTCCTAATTCTATTTGATTTTTCTGACCTTGATTCCAACCAAAAACAATTGTACCAATAGAATGTTTTAAACAATGATTAATTACTACTCTAGCTGCTTTATTTATACCGTCACGCATTTGACGGTTACGCTTTTCTGTAATAGCAGCTAGCCTATTTGACCAAAATCCCAAAGGTTTATTTTCTTTAATAGTTGATATCTGTTTGTTATACCAACAATTTATTGATTTGAGATGTTTACCATCTACAATTAAGCTTGTTCCTACATTCGATACACAGGTCAACCAATTATTTAAACCATGGTCTATTCCTAATACATTGTCTTGATTTAATTGAGGTTTAACTACTACTTCTTTTTCATAGATAAATTCCCAATAAAAACATCTGTTTCTCGGTAATATTCTCAGTTCTTTGAGAGTAGAAAATGCTCTTATACTAGGCATTGGTATTAAAAAGCAATCCAAACCAAACCAGCGTTTACAGGTATTGCCTAATGGTACTCTAATTTGATTACCTTTGAGTTTTAATGCTTGCTTGGGGTAACTAACTGTAGCCATTCCCCCTTTTTTTCTATAGTTAGGAATCCTTGGTCTATCTGAGATTTTTCCTTCACTATAGGCAATTATAAGACCATAGTAAGACCTAAATGATTCAGCTACGGTTCTTAAGATTTGTTGTGCTGCTTGAGAGTATAGAACTTTATAGTGATTGTTCTTTTTGTATACCTTTTCTAAATCATACTTGCCAATGCCTTTTTGAGATTTAAAATATAGTTGCCTGGCATAATATATTCCCATGTTAGTTAGCTTGTGAGACTGTTCACATAAGAATGTTAAGATATCAATTAATTCAGAATTTTTATTTACTAAAACTTGCTGACAAGAGTACATTGGAAACGGGCGGACCGAAAACTTATTGTCAATCATAGTAACAGAGGAAAACTTTAGTTGTCTAGTCCAAACAGCTACCTTGTTTTCATCTCCTGGGTTCAAACACGGGGGCCTTCAACCTGGGTTTTCAGTATAATAAAATACATCGGATTAAAATCCGACGACTCGCCTTTCATCCATCGCTTAAAAGACGATGGCTTTCATCCTCCCGTGTTATTTAGGTAAGAGCATAGATTCTGTAAAATTTTGTTGTAAAGCCTAATAGTTTACCCTCTCTGACAATCTCTAACAATCATCAAATTTTTGGTATTTAATTTACTTTCTTTAGAGGTTCCACAAGCAAAATTTTCTTTTGCTTGCTACAGATTCCAGTTTTTCCCTGCCATGGAGAATTTCCATCTATAGTACCCTTTGACTTAGATGGAATTAGCAATCTTTGCAAATAGTCTAAATTATGCTGCTGATGGTATCGAACGGGCAGAGATAACCTTTTGATAATAGTTTCTTAACTGCTGAGTTGCTGCTGACCATCCCCAACGTTCTGCTTCAGTTCTAGCATTTTGACGTAGAGTTTCTCGTTCCTCTGAATGAGCTAAGAGATTTTGAGTCGCTTTAATAGCTCCTTTTTCATCAGCAGGATCGAATAGATAACCATTTATTCCATCTGTAACAATATCAGGAATTCCTCCAGAATTAGCTGCTACTACAGGAGTGCCAGCGGCCATAGCTTCTAAAAGTACCAATCCTAAAGTTTCAGTGCGAGAGGGAAAGACGAAAGCATCAGCAGAGGCATAGGCAGAGGCCAATTCTTGACCCCGGAGATAGCCCACAAAGTGTGTGGGAGTGTCTGCAAAATGTTGTTCTAGGGATTCTCGGTTAGGTCCATCTCCTACAAGAGCTAGACAAGCATTGGGGATGGCCTCCAGAATTGGTTTAATACGGTCAATCTCTTTTTCTGCACCTAAACGGCCAACATATAGTAGTATTGTACTATCTGGGTTTCCTTGACTAAGGCGATCGCGCATTTCTTGACTAGCATGGTGAGGCTGAAATAATTCTGTATCAACTCCACGCTGCCAAAGGTCTACTCGCTCAATACCATGGCTGCTTAATTCTTCTACCATCGCTGTAGAGGTACAAAGATTTAAATCTGCTTGGTTATGGCCTGATTTAAGTAACTCCCAAAGCAACCCTTCCAGCATTCCTAAACCATAATGATGTAGGTATTGAGGAAGGTGGGTATGATAGGATGCTACAAGTGGTATATTCAGCTTTTTCCCATAGTACAAGCCACCTAAACCTAATACTGCTGGATTAGCTACATGAATTATATCTGGCTGAAATAGCTCTAGCTGTTTGCCAATAGTGGGAGTTGGTATTGCTAATTTTAATTCTGGATAGAGAGGTAAAGGAAAACCCTCAATGCCACAAATTGTTGCTCCTTGATATTCTTTTAGTCCTCCCTCGGGGGAAAATATTAGCACTTGGTCGCCAGCACGTTGCAGATGTTCAACAGTGTGGCATAGACGTGTAACTATACCATCTATTTTTGGTAAAAAGGTTTCGGTAAAAAGGGCTATCCTCATAAATTGTTTGGAAAATATTTGGTCAGAATATTAATTTTTCAGCTTGATTTTAGTCACTAATCGGTAATCCCAGTTTATGTATTATCTCAGAATTCTCAACTGGATAAACATTTTCTTTAGGTGTGATTAAGTCAGTCCATTTACTAGGTTGTCTATAGAGACGCTGCTGTTGTACAAATTCTGTAATATTTTCTATCTTCACAATCCAATCTCGGCTATAATTTCGTAGAGCTTCACCCTGTAGTCCTAATTGAATTGCTCGTCGTTCCACTTTTTGACCCATGGGATTATGGTCTGGGTCCCATTGCAATCTTACAGGCGATCGCTTCACAACTTCTTTCCATTCTTCTTGAGTTTTATAGATAGTTGGAATAAATTTTGAATGTACTCCTTTTGTTAAAATTTCATCAAATGCTGTGCGTTTGATACTCACAGCCAGAATTATTTCTTGTCCTGTTTTGCTGCCCCACCCAGAACGATACATCATCCACAAAAAGTTGGTTTTAATCCAACTCATTCTATTCAGGCTAAACTCCCCACCAAAATAACCTTTTGACGCTGCGAAATTACCGATTTCTGGCCTATATGCTTGGTAGACAACTACAGAGTTTTCATCAAATTGTGCTAAAATATGCCTACCAGTAGTAGGCCAATTACTAACTTGAGTTAAATAGTTTTCTGTAGCTAGCTGCATATTAACGAAACCATTAACACTTATAACTGGCGACCGCTTCTTTTTTAAAATTATTTAACCAAAAAGAGGTAACAGTTTTTACTATTACCCCCATGATGTTTATAGACACCTTCTAAAAATCTAGACAATCCTAGACACGCTCTTCATCGGTGACTAAAAGCGATTTTCCCACTCACCCGTCCATAAGTCTACTCACAAAGAAGGGTGATGTTCCGCTCAAGCACATTGAGTTTAGGATTCCTTCTGGAGTTTTCATCCTTATGAAAAGTCGAGTGCAAAACACTCTATAACCGTTGCTAAAATACTCTAGTCTTAGCAGACATAAGTGATAATAACACAAATTAATGGCGTAAAAACATAGACATTTTGTAGATATAAGTCTTGGATAGTCTATGCTTCTAAGCTCTAGCAAGCAACAGTTTATCGATGCCAAGATACCTTCGGCAGAATATGATCTTTATCTACACGTTGCTTGTATTGAATAGCATAATTTAGCAGAGAATCTAACAGAGAATCAGACAGATAATGAGGTTGCAAACCAAGATCTAAGAGGTTTGTATTTTTGGCATTGAAATAATGTTGCTCTAATTCCACTCTAGGATTTTCGAGGTAATTAATTTTTACATTATCCAAATTCTCTAAATCATCTGGAGCTAAATTCAAATCTTTACCTGCTTTATCTTTAAAAGCCTTACCTGCTTTTTGGACCATCATTGCCAAATCGCCAACACTGAACATTTCAGTAAATTGGTTGAATACTCGGAATTTTCCAGCCTCCGCAGGATTAGCGATCGCTATTTCCATGCAACGGACTGTATCTCTAATATCTAACAAGCCACGAGTTTGTCCACCCTTGCCATACACAGTGAGTGGGTGTCCAATAGCTGCTTGAATACAAAATCTATTGAGAGCCGTACCAAAAACTGCATCATAGTCCAGACGGTTAATCAAGAGTTCATCTTTGATTATCTCATCACTTAGGAGGCCAGTTAATGCAACACCGTATACAATTCCTTGATTGAGGTCTGTGGCGCGGAGTCCCCATATTTTGCAGGCAAAGTGAATATTATGACTATCGTGAACTTTACTTAGATGGTAAAAAGACCCTGGTTGTTTAGGATAAGGAAGAGTATCTTTACGCCCATTATGTTCAATGGTGATATAGCCCTCTTCAATATCTATATTAGGTGTACCATATTCTCCCATAGTTCCCAGTTTCACCAAGTGACAATCTGGGAAGTCCTCTTTCATTGCATAAAGAATATTTAGCGTCCCCACTACATTATTGACCTGAGTCATAACAGCGTGTTCGCGGTCAATCATAGAAAATGGAGCAGAACGCTGTTCACCAAAGTGGACTATAGATTCCGGTTCAAACTGACGTAGTGTTTTACTCAGGAAATTATAGTTGGTGATATCTCCTATATATAAGTCAATTTTTTTGCCAGTCAACTCTTTCCAACGTTGAATACGTTGTTGGATCGGGGCAATAGGTGTCAGGGTTTCGACTTGAAGTTGCATATCCCAGTGTCGCCGAACCATACTGTCTAGGATACCTACTTCATAACCTTGATTGGAAAGATAAAGAGCGGTTGCCCAACCGCAGTAGCCATCGCCACCAATTACCAGGACTTTCATAAACTTACTTTGAATCTTGCTTACTGATATTGGCTTAATGTATCAGGTATTGGAACTTTATGGCATTTCTTGTTTAAATCAAATGCAACTAGGTGACATACTACCACACCAACCTTAAGGTATGGCGTAGGCTTCTCGTTTCTCAGTCCCGGTACCCCGTCGGACTCCACGAGTTTTAAAAACGGAATGCCCTACCGCCCTATTTTTAATATTTATTATTGCTGCATTTCCTACGGAATGCTCCGCAAACAAATCGCGGTCAATAATAACACAGCAATTGGCACAATAATGAGTTCTTTCTAGTAATTTTTTTTGGACCCCCTCACCACAATTTGAACAATTTTGGCTCTGTTTTTGAGGATTCACAACTATAGTCTCCTGTCCAGCATTTGCCTCCTGCGGAGGAGCTGCGCTAACAGCTTTGACAATTAAAATAGTTAGAAATTGTCCCCATCCAGTTGATTACCCAAGTTTTAGGCTTGATTTTTGCTAGAATAACAGAAATTTTTAGGTAATGGTGAAAAACTCCAGAATAGTATTGTAAATCAATTAGACATCGAATCCAATTGATTTACAATACTATTCATCTGGTCGCGAATTTTTCAAATATGGCGTGAGGCTTCTCGCCGATATAGCTAAAAATTCCACCAATAAATATTTCTTATACCCTGATGAACTATATTCCTACTATCTGTTTAAGATTATTGACTTCTCACCCGACTGAAGTACAGGTGATTCTAAGGAGTTGTTCCAAATCGGTTTAAAAACACGATTCGTCACACCTACTAGCTGTCACTGGACTTAATCTTCCCAGTGGTGGCAGTCAAAAACCACCTACAGACTCAGATATGCTGACAAAAATGCCACATACATTGCCTTTACTTTTTTAGTTTTATTTTCAGAGTGGTTTTGCTCAAGTCAGAGCCATAAATCCCTATCTCTGCTGCCTACTTGCCTGTGCCTTAGTCTTGGTAGAACAGTGCTACTAGTTTCTTACTGGCGGGAGTTTCACCCCTACTAGCAAAGAGTCTATGGGACAAACCTTGTTCCTACTCATATTCATTGCTAGTATCCCACATTTTGGGATACTTGGGAATAAATTCCCACAACTTGTTTTCATCCAAGGGCTAAAGCCTCTTCGCTTTCAACTGCACGTTTTTTTGTAATTCTTGAGAAAAATTGAAATAGTAAATTTTCTGAAATTTAAGAACATTTATAGTGTAACTTCGTCGGCAAAGCTAGCCCAACGAGTAAATTCAAAAGGCCCAGCGATCGCTCCCCAGATATGCTCATCAGTTTCGGGGTTGCGCCCTCGATCATGGCTGATAAATTTATTTTCATCTATCTCAAAATGGCTATCTAAATAGGTTGTTTGGCCTTTACGAACTACAGTACAAGATTTTCCTGGTTCTACTTCACCTTTAAAGCTATGGCCAGTCCATTTTGTAATAAAGTTACAACCAGGTAGTTTCTCTATTTGTTCAGTTTTTAATGCTTGTAAACGTTGAGGATCGCGAGAAGCGCCGTAAAATGCTTCTTCTCGATCTATGGCGTAGTTTTCAATATCAATATGCTCTGCTGCGGAGACTAATTTTAGTATTCGGACTCGGTAGGGTTGCTTAAGGTTAATATCATAAGCTTGCTCTAGATAGAGGCTGAGTCCATTTAAGAGGTCATAGGGAAGTGGACGCATACAAACTCGAATGTGGGCAAAGAGTGGAGGATTTTCAAAGGCCTGTTGTTGGTTACTAAAGTCTGCTGCTAACCAACGTGCCAAAGTAAGAATGTCTGTTGAGTTAGTCATATTGTATTGAATGTAAATTCAGAGTTAGAGTTCAAAAGAGAATATTGAGTATTTTGTGGTGTATTTTGCCATTAGGGAACTTTAGAAAATAATCAACGTCTCTTAATTTATTTGGTTTTTTATTTAGATGTTGAAAAGTTTCTTGAAATAGTTTCTTTTACATATATTGAAGTACACAGTATCCCATGGAATTTATATAGGTAATAAGTAAATTATTGAGAATAAGAAAATTATAATCTGGAATGGTATCTAATGTGTTGATTTTGATAAAATCCTCAAAGAATAATAGTTTTAAAAGGGTTGGGTTGTAAATTTTTTGAATATGGCATCTATTTAATCAAACTTAAGTATAAATTATTTAGTCCTTTGACTTCAAGACAAATGTAGCCTTGGAATACCTAAATATTTGGCCATTCAATAAGTTTAGAATTACTTAGATGTACCTGGTATATCTATAGCCAAAATATATAATTATTATTTTCAAAAGTGAAATTCTCACTTATAATTTGGGAGAAATTATATTATTGAGAAAAATAACCAATGGACGGTTCTCCTAACTTTTTTCAGGAACCGAGCACACTTTCGGTTCCTCTTCCACTTGGTAATTCGGCTGAGGAAAACTTAGTCTTATTCTTCTCTGAAGATGCTTTGAGCAATGAAGAAGAAATAGGACTACAGGATGTCAGTCTAGAGGTCATAACGAACAATGAAATCCCGATATTATTTACCGATGAAATTAAATTTATACAGCCTGGTTCTGAAACTTTAGCAGGCTCAGATTTAAGAGATTTATTTATTCCAGATCAAGATAGTGAAAGCGATGTAGTAACTTCGTTTGCAGATAATAATCTGGATGGGTTACAAATTCCATTCTTATTGGATGGGGTGAGAGCTAATGAATTACAAATATCAGATATAGAAATAGCTGGCAAAGAATACCTAGAAGTCAAGGCGGTAGGTGAAGACGCTCAGACTTATAGAGTATTAGCACTATTAGAAAAAAATGATTCTTTTAGAACAGCCACACAAATTCAACCTCCAGATGTCTTACAACCAGTAGTCCCTACTCAATTGGACACCCTTGTACCCGGACAACCAGTAACTGTACCAGGTTTTGAATTAGTCCCTGGACCACCAGTTCCTTCTAATCAATTTGTAGAAGTTCCTATTCCACTCATACCTGGTACTCCTGGTGCTCCTGGCGCTCCTGGTCCTGCTGGTACTCCTGGCGCTCCTGGTCCTGCTGGCGCTCCTGGTGCTCCTGGTCCTGTAGGTCCTGCTGGGGCTCCTGGAACTCCTGGATTAGATGGGGCTCCTGGTCCTGCTGGCACTCCTGGTCCTGTAGGTCCTGCTGGTCCCGCTGGTCCCGCTGGTCCCGTAGGTCCCGCTGGTGCTCCTGGTCCTGCTGGTGCTCCTGGTCCTGCTGGTCCTGCTGGGGTTCCTGGTCCCGCTGGTCCTGTAGGTCCCGCTGGTGTTCCTGGTACTCCGGGATTAGATGGTGCTCCTGGTCCTGCTGGTGCTCCTGGTCCCGCTGGTCCCGTAGGTCCCGCTGGTGTTCCTGGTACTCCTGGGTTAGATGGTGCTCCTGGAACTCCTGGTCCTGCTGGTGCTCCTGGTCCCGCTGGTGCTCCTGGAACTCCTGGATTAGATGGCGCTCCTGGTCCTGCTGGTGCTCCTGGTCCTGTAGGTCCTGCTGGTGTTCCTGGAACTCCTGGATTAGATGGCGCTCCTGGTACTCCTGGTCCTGCTGGTCCCGTAGGTCCCGCTGGTGCTCCTGGTACTCCTGGATTAGATGGTGCTCCTGGTCCTGCTGGTGTTCCTGGCCCCGCTGGTCCTGTAGGTCCTGCTGGTGTTCCTGGAACTCCTGGATTAGATGGCGCTCCTGGTCCCGCTGGTGCTCCTGGTCCCGCTGGTCCCGTAGGTCCTGCTGGTGCTCCTGGAACTCCTGGATTAGATGGCGCTCCTGGTCCTGCTGGTGCTCCTGGTCCCGCTGGTCCTGTAGGTCCTGCTGGTGCTCCTGGAACTCCTGGATTAGATGGCGCTCCTGGTCCTGCTGGTGCTCCTGGTCCCGCTGGTCCTGTAGGTCCTGCTGGTGCTCCT
>NZ_JAAHHG010000278.1:0-9317 GCF_010692555.1 Okeania sp. SIO3B5
AGAAGTTGGCCACCTTGTAGGCCACAGATATATAGTTGTAAAGAGGTTAGGTATGCACCCTTCCATTCCTTACGGGCTATACGTTTAAAGCCGTTGGACTTAAACTTTTTAGCTCAACGAATCGCACGCCCCGGTGTTACAGTGACCACAGCCGTATACAAAGGCTTCATTTCAGCCCCTTCGTATGGCTGTTCTAATTGCTGCATCAGTTTTTCTGTATCAGGGTTCATAATTCCTCGCTTTTCCAACAATACTTCAAGTAGTATAATACTACAGAGCGGGGCAAAATTCGTGTAAAATCATGCCACATCTCCTGAAAGCTTTGTTATAGGTGTCCATAGAAGGTTCGCGTTATAAAGTGCAGGGTTGTAAAGTTTTGTAAGAGGACAATCCGTGGAGAAAGGACGAAAGTTATCGCTGCTCTTCTAAGTAGATTTATACGCTTAGTTTGAGTCTAACTCCGTGCGTATAATCTATAGTAAATATAATTAACAGGACTTACGCAAGGACACTATATATAGCGTATGATAAATAGAGCGATTGCTGACGCAAAGCTCCGCTAACGCTTAAAAATAGAGAGCGATCGCCTGAACAAAAACATTATCATAACTAATACTAAAGATAGGCTAGTCTAATTGATTTTAGCTCTATGATATATGGCTGATTGTAAATAAATTTTGCTCAAATACCCTGATTATTGTAGAATAATATTACTGTTAATTTGAGCTAACTGTCAGGAATTTTAACTATATTGATCCCATACCAATATTTGCTTAATTATCATACAAATTATACCATAACAAATTTAGCGAATCACCTAGAAAATATTAGTCATGACACAATAAATCGTTACTTAAGAAGAGAAAATTTTGATTCTCAGGAATTAGGTCGAAATGTTCAAAAAGAAATAGTAACTCATAAAGAAGGTTATTTAATCTTTGATGATACAGTTCTCGACAAGGAATATGGTAGTAAAATTGAATTAGTGCGACAACAATGAGCGTGGTAATGAGCATAAAGTAGTCCGTGGTATAGGAATAGTAAATTGTATATATTTCAATCCAAAAATAGAGCAGTTTTGGATAATAGATTATCGGATTTATGACCCAGATAGTGATAAAAAAACTAAAATAGATCATGTGGAGGAAATGATATTAAATGTAGCAAATAAGAAGAAATTACCATTTAAAACTGTATTAATGGAGAGTTGGTATCCAACAAAAAGATTAATGGCATTGGTAGATAATATGCGAAAAATTTATTACTGTCCTTTAAAAAAAAATCGCGCCCGTAGATGATACTGGAGGTGTGGAAAAATACAAAAATATTCGAGAATTAAGTTGGAGTGAATCGGAAAAAATATCAGGTAAAATAATTAAAATTAAAGGTTTTCCAAAAGATCAAAAAGTTAAGCTCCATAGGGGCAACTGTTTCTACCAACAGGACAGAATATATTGTAACAAATGACTTAGGTCAATCTTCGCTATTATGCTGTAGATATGAAGTCTCAAACCAGATGGAAGATTGAAGAATTTCACACCATAATTAAGCAATTAACACGCAAGCGAATTTTGTCAATGCCGTCTTGGTCAAATTCAAAAAAACCATATAGCTTGTGCTATGTTAGTCTGGAATTTTCTCATGCATGTTAGCAGTAAAAATAGGAAAAACTATTTACCAAGTTAAACATGAATTACTCTCAGATTATCTGACCCAAGAGCTGGAGAAGCCCACAATAAAATTCAGGGCTATCCTGATTTTCTAAGTATTTTTACTATAGTTTTAACAATGATAATTGTCTTGAGGCGTTAGCGGAGCTTTGCGGAGCGCAATCGCTCTCTATTTTTAAGCGTTAGCGGAGCTTTGCGGAGCGCAATCGCTCTATTGATCATACGCTATATATAGTGTCTTTGCGTAAGTCCTGTCTTTAATCCGATTTTCCATCTCACCTCTTGGACAGTATTTATCTGTATAAAGTTTGGAGGGTGGAATTTTTGACGCAGGCAAAGATGTCACAACGTGGCGCATTTTTAAGCCATCACTTCTATAACAAATTTTTGTAACAACTCTTCTGTGACAACTCCAGGAACTTTCCGTTTTGTAACAAATAGAACGATACCATGTTGAAATTGGGACTAATTTTTTGAATTCTTCTAAATCTTCATCTTTCTGAAAAAAACTATCCATTAATTCAGTTATTGGAGCGAGATTTTCTGAACACTCATGTTTAGCTTTTTCAATTACATCGGATGCTCGTAACTTTAATTGGCTATTTGTTCCCATAGCTATAACATAATCAACTTTGGGCTGTTGTTCACAAAAATGGAAGATTTCTTCACGAGCATAGGCACTATCCCCTCTAACTAGGATATGAGTTTCTGTCCATTTTTCTCTAAGGGACCTGATAATTCTTTGTAATTCCTCTAAGGCTCCTTCGGCTGGATCTACATTAGTGGTCTGTCAAGTTTGAATTGATGGGTAAAGTCGCTGTAGTTTGATGCGGGCATCTTCTGTTGTGAACCGCCAATCAATCCATGTTTGTTCCGCATTGCGTTGTTTCACCCAAACCTCAACTTCTTGGCTTAAGGTAGAAAAATCAGGTATTCTTCGGTTTAAGCATTGGCGAGAAAGGACACTCAGCTCAATTTCTGCCATATTCAACCAACTTCCGTGCTTTGGCGTGTAACACAAATCTAGGCGCTGGAGAATACGCCTAGCTTCTTGTGGTGGAAAAGCTTTATATAAAGAAGCAGGAGAGTGAGTATTGAGCTGATCCTGAACCAGGGTAATTCTAGTAGCATCTGGGAAGTAGTCATCCACTATTTCTTTCAGGAAATGGGCATAGTCAATCGCTGTTCTTCTTGATGTCACTTTAGCCATGCGCCATCCTTCTATGGGATTACAAACCGTGAAGATATTAGCAGTGCCATTACGTTTGTATTGATAATCATAACGTTGTTTTTGTCCTGGTTTTTGTTGAATTAGTTCAATTATTTCTTGAAACAGTTGTTTTAACTGTTCATCAAGGCAAATTACTGGACAATCTTGGTCATAAGAACGTTGATAGACTTCTAATACAGATTCCATGTGGTAGACAAATTCCGCATTCTGCTTTGGGGGAATCACCCAAGATTCTACTTGATGAGGCTTTAATTCGTTTTTTTTAGAGTTTTTCTGACAGTTTCATGACTAATTGTTTCGACATATCCCAATTCCACCATTTTGTCCGCCAGTAATCTTAAAGCCCATTTTCCTCGTCCTTGAGGAACTTCACTGCAAGCGAGCGCCAATAAATGTGCCTCTGAGCTTCCATCTAAGCGTCTGTGTTGACCTCCACCATGTTGATGACTTAATGCCACCTCTAGTCCTTGTTCAAAAAAACGCCTTCTGAGTCTTTCTATACTTGAGATACTTATATCTAAAGCCGAAGCGATCGCCCGATCTGACCATCCTCCATCTGGTTGATTTATATCAGCTTTCAGCAAAATACGAGCGTGGTTTACTTTATAAGCAGGATGCTTACCTGTGGTGGTCAATTTTAGCAGATAGTTTCTTTCTCCAGGAGAAAGGTCAACAATATATTTTTTGGGCATTAATCTGGGGTCAACGAATGTCCCTGAAATTATACCTTAATTACCCATCAATTCAAACTTGACAGACCACTAGTATAGGATACTTTTGGTTTTCATATTTTAGGACAAATGAATTAACTGATTGGATTTTTTTCGTTTCAATTAGATTCAAAATACTAATTGTAGCTTGCATTTCTAAAAAGATGCTTACCTGATTTTTATCGTCATAGAGGCGATTATAAACACTGGTATCTAAATAAACCCTAATCACCTGCGTGTTACCTCCTCAATCAATCGCGCTATGCAGATTTTTCAGCTTTAGGTTTTTTCTCAAATACTTGAATATTTGGATTCTCCAGTTTAAATCCATTCTCTGTGCTTTCTCCCATTTTTCCAGCAATAGCTCCTACCCATTGGGGATAATTCTCTGCTGCTTGTTGGAGCTTTTTAAACATTTTGGGCTTGAAAGTTATACTAACAATAATACCTTCAGCATCTAACTCAAACTTTTGCCATCCATTCTCAACGGTTTCTGCCTCTGGTAGTTCGGAAATCTTGAGAACCACTTCCATTTTTGCTACTACACTCATAATCTTTTCCTTTAAACTTATTGCTATAGTATGTTATATGTTATTTTAAATTTTTGTTTTTGTTTGGGTTAAGCTGTTCTACAGCTTAACCAGATATGCTGCTTTTTGTCAAGTTGCGAATCGCGTAAACGCCCATTAAATTACTTGACACGGTTTAAATTACTCACCATAAACATTCAACAATTTACCAGTTTCTTGCCTCAACTCTTTCAGATAATTTTGCAAGGCATCTTTACTATTTTCTTCGGTTACTAATTTATTAGAAAATGCTACTTTTAAAGCCTGGTCACAATTATTAAATGGAACAATCTTATTTTTCACATTTTCAAAACCAATTTCTTCTATATTTTTTAAGATTAACTGCTCCAAACACCAAACTTTCCCTTCTAGGGATTCTATTACATCAGTAAATCCTGAATTATTTAAAGCTTTTAGGCAACGTTTATCACCTGTTAATAAGTAATGACTGCCTCCCTGTTGATTGAGATAGCTAACATAGCTAATTAAAATTGCTTATCCTTGGTCAATTGTATTATTTTTAGCATCACTTTCTTGATTGTAGTTAAGCAGTTGATTATATAAATTTATGATACTGCTATTGTTAAAAGTTTCCTCAGAAAGTTTAGCTAAATTTTCAGTAAGTTTTAATGCTTTTTCTAGATTATATTTATCAACTTGGTCGCGACTTTTCTTACCTCTTTTTCGTTTGATTGGCTTACTGATTTTATATCTAAAGCTGTCTAGTATTTTGACTTGTTTTGGCTCTACATCAAGAGTGTTGAGGGTGTCTTCAAATAAATCACAAGTAGCTAGTTTGAGAATTATATCATTGTCGCGCACAGTAAAATGAACCAGGCAAAATTTAAACTCCTAACACCCTTTCTAAATACTCATAGTTTTCATCATTAAGTTTATCCCAATTTATTCTATCAGCTAAATATTCATTAATAATCTGTTGCCCTTTCGGCTCAGGGTCTAATTTATCTAAAGCTTTATTAGCAAATCCCCAATTATTGCGGTGATGCCAAGCATGATTTAGGACTATAAATTCTGGTTCAACAGTAGGATTTTCTTTTGCTTTTTCTTGAGCTAGTTTGATTAACTGTTCGTGACGATAAATTTTCTTGTCTCCTAAAGAATTATCACAATTATCTAATAATAACTCAGTGGCAAATTTATTAGCTTGATTTTCTTCATCATCATTATAATTAGAGTTAATTTCTTCATCTACTAATAGACCATCTTGTAAATGTCCTAATACTAAATGTCCTAGTTCATGGGCTAAATCAAAAGCTATAAGAGCAGACTGTGTATATGTTGAACTTAATATAATTACCGGACTATTTGATTGCCATTGAATTAATCCTGCTATTTTTTTGATTGTTTTAGACTCAGGAAAGTTATTAAAATAAGCAATAATAATTCCTTGACTCCAACAATACTTCAGTAAAGAAGTTAAATTAACTGTGGGAGCTAATTTTAATATGTCAGCTCTAATTTCTTTAACATTTGTAGGTAAAGGAGTAAAATTAACTTCTGTAGCAAATGCAATTAATTCAGCTACTCGACTGGCTAAAGCCTGAGCAACATCAGGGTATTTATTATGTTTGCTGCTACGTTGTTTAAATTTAGTCTGGGGTGGATGATTAAATTTAACTGTTTCTGTTTCATCTAACAAAGATTTTAAGTCAAGGTTGAGGCGATCTGCGATGTAACCTGCACCTTCTAAAACAGCAAAGGGTTTATTATTGAGTTCGTCATCCCACCAACTGGGTAAACCATTTGTTCTGATGTAGCTATTGTTAAAACCAAGGAGTGAAAGTTTAGCAATTAGGCTAGACATTGTTAGTGTTTTTGTCATGTTTTATCCTCCTTAATCTGCTAAAAAGTCAAAGTTTTATCCTTATTTTTATCATCATTTAGGGATAACTTTTTGGTGGTGGTGCATAGTAATGGTAGAGAGAGTGTGGGGGGATGGGGAGATGGGGGGATGGGGAGATGGGGAGATGGGGAGATTGAGAGATTGGGAGATTGGGAGATTGGGAGATTGGGAGATTGGGGGATTGGGAGTGTGGGAGAAATTAAAAAATATATATCTTCTACCATTACCATGCAGGACTACCAACTTTTTTATTATAACATTTTACAGCTTCTCTAGTTTTAGGGCAAGTTGTTTAAACCGAACACCGCAACCAACACCTCAAGAACTCCATCTAACCAAAACTAGCCAAGATGAACTAAGCTCACGCTCCCCAACTGCGACTAGGGGGAAAAGTAGCGAAGCTGTCACCAGGGGCAATAAGCGAAATTAAACCCTCTCTAAACATAGGTTTCAGAGCTTAAAATTTCTAAGATTTTTACTGAAGTGATAAGTTTTTATTATTGATTAGAAGTAGTATTATAAGGCTGACCGCAATAAGGACAGAAGCGAAATGTGAGAGACATAATAGGTTGATTGCAATTTGAGCAGCGATCGCACAAAGCAGTTCCACAAAACATACAAAACTTAGCCTTTGGAGAAAGCCACATCTCATCAGGAGGCGTTCCTGGAGTCCAACAAATCGGACAAAATTTCAAAGTATCAGAAGCAGAAACAGGAACCCCCTTAGAAACAGACTCCAGATACTCAGAAGGAATAGACAAAGCATAAGCCAAACCCCTCAAAGTCTTCTGATTTAATCTAGTAGTCTAATAGAGATTTGTGACAAGTAATGCCACTGTTGGTACATAGAACTAATAATACTCTGCACCAATGGAGTGAGACAAAGATGAAACGAGATTGGACATTAGAAGAGCTAGTGGAACATTGGACACTCCTACCTACGGAGTTGGCATTACTAGAACGCAAAACAGACAGTAGTCGGCTGGGATTAGCTCTCAATCTCAAGTTTTTTCAGCTAGAAACTCGTTTTCCTGAACGTTTATCAGACATTCCTCAAATGGTAATTAGCTATGTGGCCCAATTACTGAAAGTACCAGTTATATCATGTCCGGTTGAACAGTGATAAATAAATAACTACGGAGGAGTCAGGAGTCAGGAGTCAGGAGTCAGGAGTAAAGAGGGAAGAAAGAAGAAGAACTGGAGTTGAAGGAGAAAGTTTTTTTATAACTAATTATCCGGACATGATATTAAGTGTTCTTCTGACTATAATTGGCAAGGACGAACAATTAAATCTCATCGAGCTATTATTCGGAAATATTTAGGTTTTCGAGCGTGTTCAGTCAAAGATGCTCAAGAGTTGACTGAATGGTTGATTTCTCTAGTTTTGGTTTATAATCTCCAAGGGCTTTGTTGCATGAATGTTGCGATCGCACTTAAAAGTTGTTCTTCTAGCGAAGTGGCAGCGATGATTGAGGGGGTATTGCGTCACTGTACAAGTATGAAGGTAGTAGCAAAGGCTTTTTCATTTTTATAGTAAACATCCTTGGGCTTCTTTTTGTTGGAATTACCAAGGACTACCAACCATAGTAAACCCTGCCCAATAATAAGGATGAGATAAATTATGATTCTCCAGATTTTCTAATGCTGGAGGCAATGTCACCACCCCTTTCGTTCCACTTCCCCTTAACTTCCCATCTACAATAACCACCTCCCCTCGCAACATCGCCAACTGTGCCCTTCTCAATGCCTCTGCCTTAGTCTTGACATTATTCAAATGACTATAAAACTCCGTCATTAACCCCAATGTACCTTCATCATTCACATACCATACACTAGCTAACGCTGACTTCACTCCTGCTGCTATCGCTAACCCCGCAAAACCTAATTCCGCATTTCTATCCCCAAAAGCAGTACGACAAGCTGATAATACTAACAATTCAACAGCAGGTTCATTCCAACCAAGTTCTCTCATTTCATTTAACTTTATTTGTTCAGTTCCCCACAATTGAATGTAAGAATTACTGGCTTTTCCTGGGCGAAAATTAGCATGAGTAGCTAAATGAATAATCGGGTAAGGATTACTTTCTCTTTGAATAACTAAATTATCACGAGTAAAATCTTCATTGAGGAATATATCGCCCTGCCATAACTGTTGAGTAATATTTTCTAATTCTACGGGTACTGCTGGTAAGGAGTTTTGTTCAACAAATTCAGAAGCTCCCATTGCTAATACTTGAGTATCTTGAAGTGGGCGATAGTTAGTATCCATTAAACTCACACTAGGAATTAAACTGAGGCTGTATTTTTCTATCAGAAATTGTGTTCCATCATGTAATGCTGCCACAGGTAAAGTTCGTAAACCTTCATCCATACTAAATAGTAAAGTATCAATATTTGCTGCTTCTAATTCTGCTGATATAGGTGCAATGAGCCAATCATATAATTGTTGTGCTGGTGGCAGATAACTATCAGTATAACGACGAGTAGGATTTGTAATTTGTACGCGGAATTCTAACACAACTTCCATAAGTTGTTTTTCCTTGACATCGGCAAGAATTTTAATAATCGGCTCACGCTTTTTGGTGTATAATATTAATTTCAATTGTTCTTGGTAAACGTAAACATAAATAACTGCAGATTCTGTTCCGGTTTGATTTGCCATATCCTTTAATATTTCTCGGACGTTTTTTTCCTTGAGTAATTGTTCGCTCAAATCTTCTTCAAGGTAATCTGAATATTCGTTATTCCGGTTTTCTTCTAAAATATTTCTTGCTACTGGGTTTGCATTTGTGGTTACTGTTAGGGTATTGGTATTAATATTCTCAATTGTTGTTAATATTGTCTGAGTATCAGTTGTAATATTTATAGACCCTTGTGTTTGGTCTTTGGCAGTAGGGGTGTTTGCAGTTTGGTTGTTATTACTAGGGGTAGTAATTGAAATTACATCAGGATTGATAGGAGCAGGAATGTTAGGAGATTGGTTGTTATTACCAGGAAGATTAGGTGAAATTACATTAGGAGTATTAGGTGTAGGAATGTTAGGAGATTGGTTGTTATTACTAGGAATATTAGGTGAAATTACATTAGGAGTATTAGGTGTAGGAATGTTAGGAGATTGGTTGTTATTACTAGGAAGATTAGGTGAAATTACATTAGGAGTATTAGGTGTAGGAATGTTAGGAGATTGGTTGTTATTACTAGGAATATTAGGTGAAATTACATTAGGAGTATTAGGTGTAGGAATGTTAGGAGATTGGTTGTTATTACTAGGAA
>NZ_JAAHHG010000278.1:9327-13205 GCF_010692555.1 Okeania sp. SIO3B5
ATTACATTAGGAGTATTAGGTGTAGGAATGTTAGGAGATTGGTTGTTATTACTAGGAATATTAGGTGAAATTACATTAGGAGTATTAGGTGTAGGAATGTTAGGAGATTGGTTGTTATTACTAGGAATATTAGGTGAAATTACATCAGGAGTATTAGGTGTAGGAATGTTAGGAGATTGGTTGTTATTACTAGGAATATTAGGTGAAATTACATCAGGAGTATTAGGTGTAGGAATGTTAGGAGATTGGTTGTTATTACTAGGAAGATTAGGTGCAGGAGTGTTGGGCACTTCGTTTTCATTCCCAGGAGTGATAGGAGCAGGAATGTTAGGAGATTGGTTGTCATTACCAGGAGGATTAGGTGCAGGAGTGTTAGGAGATTGGTTGTCATTACCAGGAGTATTAGGTGCAGGAGTATTAGGAGCAGGAATGTTAGGAGATTGGTTGTCATTACCAGGAGGATTAGGTGCAGGAGTGTTGGGCACTTCGTTTTCATTACCAGGAGGATTAGGTGAAATTACATCAGGAGTATTAGGAGCAGGAGTGTTAGGAGATTGGTTTTCATTCCCAGGAGAATCGGATTCCATCATTTCCGGACTCTCTTGATTAGGGATAGTATCAATTGTTGTTATGATATTGCCAGGATTGCCTGCTCCACTACTGCCAACTCTAACTTCTCCGTCACCCTGAAAATTAATTGTTTCTGGAGAAGTGATGATAATATTGCCTCCATCTGCTGTACTTTCTGTGAAAGCTGATATTTCGCTGTTTTCAGCAATTATTAGTTGAGAGTCGGTGGCAATATTTATATTGCCAGCATTTCCTTGGCCAAGGGTACTGGAAGATATTTGAGCACCATTAATGACTTCCAAAGAACTGCTGGTAATGTTCACACCCCCTGCATTCCCTTCTGCTCCTGCTCCCACTCGACTAAATGCTCCGCTGACACTATTTGCAGTTCCTCCATCAAAGACTATATTATTTGCTGTAATATCTACTCCCCCTACATTGCCATTGCCAAGATTAATGACAGATATTTGAGCGCCATTAGTAACTGCCAAAGAACTACTGGTAATGTTCACGCCTCCCGCATTCCCTGCTGCTCCTTCTCCAATACCACTAATTACTCCACTGGCAAAGCCATCTGAAGATATTCCATCAAATGTTACAGCATTCTCAACTGTGATATCAACTCTCCCGGCGTCGCCATTGCCAAAGGTGCTAGCAGATATTTGAGCGCCATTGGTAACCAAAAGGTTTTGGGCTGTAATATTTATATCTCCTCCTAACTCACTACCAGAAATATCAGTAAAAATATCTTCAGTTGCCGTCACATCTCCTTCGCTCCTGAGAACAAGATCTCCTCCAGCAATAGTCGAAATACCATTTACATTTTCACTAACCCCACCAATATTCACACTTTCCAACAACTCAAAAAATACTCCACTATTTCCGGCAACTGACTCTAAAGAAGACACATTCAACTGTAATGGTGCATCAATTAAACCTATTCCTCCAGTGTCAAAAGTTAGAAATAAACCACTACCCGCATTAATAATTGAATTCTCAGAAACTCTGGCAATATTTCCTCCATTTGCATTGACTAATACCTGCCCTCTTGTTGTTAAGTTTGCTAGATTTATATCGCCGACTTCTCCTAAATTTCCTAACTGAATATTAATAGTGCCATTTCCCGCATTTAATGTTGTTCCATCTAATTGATTTATTGATGCTGGTCCATCACTCCGGTCAACAGAATTTATTTGATCGTTATTACCAAATAAGTTAATATTTCCATCACCACCTGATGTATTAATATCAGCATTGATATTAATACTACGTCCAGCTTGTAATTGTACAGATGAGTCTATTTCTATATTTTCATTAATTGTTATGTCGTTATCCGCTTGTAGAATAATATTCCCCTCTGAGTTTTCTAGGGAAGTATTACTTTCTGAACCTCCTAAAATAATATTTTCTGGGTCTAATAATATTGTTCCTGTATTGCCAAATTCAGCACTAACATTAACCTGACCGTTAAAATTTAATCCTTGTTTTCCTGATACTTCCACAAAGCCTCCATCACCAGAATTTTCTCCTCCTTTTGCACTAATATTTCCGTCAAAATTAGTAATTCCATCTGACCAAACAATGACTTGACCTCCATCTCCATTTGTAATAGCATTAGCAGAAATAAAAGAGTTTTGATTAACAGAAGTTTGCTGAGAACTAGGAACTATTCCATTGCCTTGAAAGTCACCTCCAATTAATACTGTTCCCCCACTATTTAAACCATCAGCGTTAATATTGGCATTGATGAGAGCTACGCGATCGCCAAAGATATTAACTTGTCCGACCATATTATCAGAATTTGATACATCTATATTTCCTGAAGCAATAGCGTCTCCTGAAGTATTGGCAATTGTTACATTATCTGTCAACACTACATTACCATCAGCATTAACTATTATGGATGTGGCGTGTTTGTTGTCTCCACCAGTTAATAAGTTTGGTAAAAATAGAGGAGTGAGCTGAGAAATATCTTCCTCATTTACTTTTTTTGGGTTGACTTCCAAACTTAATAAATGTCCTGGTTGAGATATTCTCAGGGTACTACTGCCTTCTACTGCTGCGATGGTGATGTTACCGCCTGGAGTGGATAGTTGCCCTGTGTTGACAACTGTGCCACCTAACAAAGTCAGATTTTCTCCGGGGTTTAAATTGAGATTTCCTTGATTAACTATAGCGGCTGAGTTATTTTGGTTAAACCTATACCCACTTGGGTTTCCAACTAATTGTGAGTAGTCGTTTGTTCCTATAGCTTTAAACCAGAAATTATTGTTGTTAAAGCCAATACCAGTGGCGGTGGTGACAGTGAATGAGGCGGGTATATTAAGGCTGGCGTTAGGACCAAACATTATGCCTGCGGGGTTGATTAGAAAGAGGTTGGAGTTACCGCCGATAACTTTAATGAGACCGTTAATAGTTGAGGTATTGCCTCCTGTAACTCTGCCGAAAATATTCTGGGTGTCTGGGGTGGTTAGGAAGTTAGCGGTTTGGTTAGTGTTAAGGTTAAATTGGTCGAAACTGTGGAATAGGTTAGAGCCATTGTGAGTTCCACCTCGGATATTGAATTGGTTGCCGTTTTGATTTACGGTTGTACCTGTGACATCATTAGCAGGGGTTATGGGTTGGGAGTAGGCAGGGAGTATTGTTGCTAATTTGCCTAAAATTATAGTCAGAGTTATTATAGTATAAAATTTTAATTTAGTCGGTTTCATAAAAAGAATATTCACCGTACGAATAAAACTTTAGAAAATCGTGACAGCTTTTATCTTGATATTGGATTAACCAATACTGGCTGTACGGCGCAGCTCACTATTCCCTCGGCAGTAAATGCCTCTGGGAATTTCTTTCTAATAATTTGAAGACTGCCATTAACGTCAGCATTAATGGCTATACCAGTTCCACTCCTGAATAAACCACGTTTGACTCGTTTACCCCCATAAGTTTCATGTTTTATTGGTTGCTCTAGATCAAGGGCAGATGTTTTGCTTGTATAGCTTTCCTCTGTTTCAATCACCTTTATTCCTGCTAGCTGACATTTGTAAGTAATTTGCTTGGGCTTTCTTATCATGTGGTATTTGGGTAAAATTTTGGTTGTTTTTTTTGCCCATATTTGCACTTTGTTTCCAGTTATCATTTTTTCCTATGACTACAGTACCAATATTATTTGTGGTTAAATACTTAACCACTAAGAAACTGGTGTTATGCAAATAATTCTCCACAAAACGATTTCGGTGATAGGTTAACGCTTCTATCTTACGGCTAGTTTTTCTGTTGCCTTTGAGATGACTTTGGTACTTGGCTTTACGCTT
>NZ_JAAHHG010000279.1 GCF_010692555.1 Okeania sp. SIO3B5
CACGTCCGTTTTTCGTCTCCGAATGCCCTCCGGCGACTAATATATTTATCGCTGCGTTTTCGTCTCTATCGTGTTTGCTGCCACAGTTTAGACACTCCCATTCTCGCACCTGAAGGTCTAGCTTGCCTCCTTTAAAGCCACAATTTGAGCAAATTTGAGAAGTCGGCTCCCAACGATTAATTACTCTAAAATCACGACCATATTTTTCTGCTTTTCCTTCTAGGAATGTCCGGAATTGTCTCCAACCTAAATCTGAAATTGCTCTGGATAATTTACGGTTTTTTATCATACCAGAAACATTCAAGTCCTCTAAAACAATTGTTTGGTTTTCACGAATTATTTCAGTGGATAATTTATGCAGAAAATCTGTTCTGGTATCTTTCAGTTTAGCATGGAACTTAGCTACTCTAACCCTGGCTTTTTCATACCTTTTAGATCCTTTAGTTTTATGAGATAATGACTTACTTAACTTTCTTAACTTCTTAATTCGTTTTTTGAGTGGCTTAGGAGCATCAACTTTTGTACCGTCGCTAAATGTAGCAAAAGTTTTAATACCTAAATCTATACCTACTGAATTATCAGTTTTAGGTAAGATTTCTGGTTGTATTTCTATTACAAAACTCAAGAAATATCTATGAGCTGAATCTTTAATTACTGTTACTGATGATGGAGCAGCAGGCAACTCTCTTGACCAGAATATTTTCAGCTTTCCAATCTTGGCTAAATAAACTTTGTGTTGACCAATTTTAAACCCTCCCTTTGTAAATCTAGCAGTTTGCTTTGACTTTCTACTTTTAAATTTAGGAGGTTTAATGGGTCTACCTTTCTGTTGACCTTTAGTCGATTTGAAAAAATTTTGATAAGCTTGGTTTAAATCATTTAAAGATTGCTGCAATGGTATAGCAGAAACTTCTGATAGCCATTCTCTGTCTTCAGTCTTTTTCGATTGAGTGATAAACTGTTTTTGTAGTTGAGAATTATTGGGTTTCTTTTCTCCCGATCTATACTTTTGTTGGCAACAAGCTAAACTATCGTTCCAAACCACACGGACACAACCAAATAGCTTTGCTAATCGGTATTTTTGTCCCGGTGTTGGATAGATACGATACTTAAATCTAGCTTTCATAATTTGACTATTAAACTAACAATATGATAACATATTTATTGAAATAAAATCAAATACTAATAAAGTCGCCCGCTTATGGGCGAGGCTTTAAACCCAATTTTCTGGTAAATCCATTTAGTTTAACATATTCTCATAGCATATTTTGTCAAACTGCTTGTTCTTGATTATTTTCAATGAAGGAAAATTTCTGGTCAATAGTCTCCCCTTTTAAGGGCTATGCTTTATCCACATCTTTCTTAACATAAAGCTTGACAAAATAGACGAGTTATGTATAAGCCTTGGATCTGCTTTTTCGGGAGAAAAAATGTATGGAAAAATACTTTTTTTTTGACAACTTTAGTAGTTTTACTTAGCTACTATGATTTTTTCTCCTTTCTCCCCTGTTCCCTGCTCCCCTTCCCCTCCTGGGAGGGGCGAGGGGTTGGTCCCACAAGGGTTTCAAGACTTATGGGTAAGGGATAGTTTTAAGGGCAGGGCTGTTTCAAATTATTGTAGATTAACGATGAGCGAGAGAACAGGAGATAAAGGGGTTGTGGAACAGTGAAATTTGCCAAAATTTGCCTATTTTTCAGCCAATTAAGTGTCCCTTTTGCTCTGACTAAAATGGTGAAAAGTCGAACTTTTAATCATAAATTAAAAGCCGCCATCTCCTTGTCCCCATGTCTGGTGCGTCTCCGCGTCTCCGCGTCCCCGTGTCTATCGAAAATGAAACAGCCCTGCCTTTTAAGGGGATAAAAAGCGGTCGATCTTCGGTGCTTCCTGTAGGGTAGGATGGGGAGGAAGCCTGCGCCAGATCCATCAGGCCAAGAGAAAGAGAATATTTCAGATTTCAAGCCTCTTGCTCCAGCTAGAGGTGCTGATAGTGTAGCTCCTCCGATAGGAGGCTAACTGATAACTGATAACTGATGACTGATAACTGAAATGACACTCTATTCTACTCTCGGAAACTTACCTTTCCACGATTTTCAGGTGAATATTACTACTTCCGGAAAAATAGTAGCCGAAAAATTTAGACTACAACCAGAATTACCAGGAGTTATCATTACTAAAAGTACAAAAATGTTGGGTATGATTTCACAAGTCAGATTCTTAGACTATATGAAATTACCAGGAAATGAAGACTTTTATTATAGGCATCCTGTGAGTGAATTGTTAGATGTTCTTAGCACTCCTCCTTTAGTTCTTTCTGAAAATTTTCAAATTAATGCTGCAGTACTAACTGCTTTAAATAGACCCAAAAATTATCTCTACGAGCCAATAGTTATAGTTTTATCGAATGGCAATTTAAGATTGATAGATTTACATGATTTACTATTAGCACAATCGGAAATTTTATTAAAGGCGTATAGAATGATTCAAGATCGAACGGAGAAATATCAATCAGAAATTTCCGAATTATTTCCTCAAGACGAAGATGAAGATAATGATGATGAACATACTGGTTTTTTGTTAGAATCAACATCTCCCATGGACCCAATTAAGTAGGGCCTGCTGAAAAAATTGCTTGGTGGGAGTAGGACACGGGGATGCGGAGACGCGGAGACGCGGAGACGGGTCGATTTGTGGGAGAAAAGGCAATGGTTTCGGCTATTTTATGTGAAGGAATTTTCTTGAATTTCAAAGTGAGATAATATGATGAGAGCAGTCAGGAGTCAGGAGGAAAGAAAAAAGAAGTTTTTTATCACGCTATTAAGCGGACATAATAAGTCATTAGAATATGTGGAATATAAGTAGGTAGGCGCGAATAAACATCATTATGTAACAAAATGTTTATGCTGTCGAAATCCTTGAGATTGCTTCCGTCCACGGAGTGACCGTCGCAATGACGTAGTTTTCATTAATGGATAATGGATAATGGATAATTGATAATTACCTCTGGTTAAAACCGTTACGGAATTGAAAATAAGGAAATATTATTTCTTCTCTTGGTCGATTGGAGGACAGCGAGGAGACCTCGCCATCCCTCGACCGCTTTTTTTCCCCTTAAAAGGGGAGGCTTTAAACCAGAATTGTTTAATTATTAATAATTAATAATTAATAATTCGGTAAATTTCCTCACCTACCTACTTAGGGCTTGCTGAAAAAATTGGTTGTGGGGGTAGGACACGGAGACGCAGAGATGGGTGGAACAGGCAACGGTTTCAGCCATTTTATGTGAAGAAGTTTTCTTGAATTTCAGCAGAAAATTTCAGTATGTTGAGGCAAATAAGAGCAAATAACCAGAAGATAAACTGAATAGAAAAAGCTCCTAAACTTTAGCTATCCTTGCTTTTAGCTTGATTCAGCAAACTCTACTTAGTTCTTAATAAATTATACTTGAATCATCATAGGAAACTATACTCTAAACTCTGAATTAGTAGTCTGAATACCTTTAATAATATCTATATCTATAAGTTTAAATTTTAGGAGAAATACAATGAAGTTGCCAACTTTTCTAATAATAGGAGTACAGAAAGCAGGAACTACATCCGTCTATGGATATTTAAAGGAACATCCCCAAGTTTACATGAGTCCGATTAAGGAAACAAATTTTTTCGCTACAGATTGGGAAAACAAGACAGAAAAGGCTCCAGATACAGGAACAAGAAAAAGAATTAATAGTTGGGAAAGGTACTGTGAACTTTTTATGAATGTAAAAGATGAGATTGCTATAGGAGAGGCATCTCCTAACTATCTTGTTAACTATGAAACTTCATCGGAAATGATTCAACGTTATGTTCCTGATGTGAAAATGATTGCTATATTGAGAAATCCTGTGGACAGGGCTTATTCTGATTATTTAATGCACCTTCGTGATGGGATAAATGTGGGAAAAGTTAGGTCTCTAACTGAACAGGTTAAATTTCGGGCAGATAGTTCTTCAACAATCAAGAAAGGATTATATTATTCTCCTATCAAACATTATTTTGATAGTTTCGACAGGGAACAATTAAAAATTATTCTCCATGATGATTTAACTAAAGATTCTTTAAAGGTTATGCAAGAGATTTATGGGTTTATTGGGGTAGATGATACATTTAATCCTGATACTTCAAAGCGTAGTCAAAGTGCGGCTGTACCTAAGAATCAAACATTGAATAATTTATTGCAAACAAAAAATCCAGTTAGGACTGCTATTTCATCAACGCTTAGAGTATTAATGCCTTTAGAAATGCGGCAGAAATTACGTTCTAGTATAATTAATTTAAATTCAGCAGGAAAAGAACTCAAACCTCTTTCTTCAGAAGAGCGTCAAGTATTAACTGAGTTTTACCGTGAAGATATTCTCAAGTTACAAGATTTGATTGACAGAGATCTTTCATCTTGGTTGGAATAGCAGGTTCATTAATTGATAATGGATAATGGATAATTGATAATTACCTCTGCTTAAAAACGTTACGGAATTGAATATAAGGAAATATTATTTCTTCTCTTGGTTGATTGGATATGGTTAGGAAACCTATCCATCCCTAAACCACTTTTTTCCCCCTTAAAAGGGGAGGCTTTAAACCATAATCATTTAATTATTAATAATGAATAATGAATAATTAATAATTCGGTAAGCATTAAGTGTTCAGCAGTCAGCAGTCAGCTATCAGCTTTACTACCTTTAAGAGGTTGTCTGAGAAGTCCCATTTGCTACAGCCCCCTAAATCCCACAATTTTGGGGGACTAGAGCAAGCAAATTGACTCTTGTTCCCCCCAAACTTGGGGGGCTAGGGGGGCAAATTTCAGTTATCAGTCAAATAATTTTTGAAGGAAGTTTAGGGGGAAATTTCTACCAAAAGTTTCCAACTAATCCGCATTAGAGGTTTATGGTGAAAAATTAGGCGCTAAAAACTACAACGTCTTAGTTTTGCCATCTATTAGATTTTGCTGCCTCTAGAAATCAGACACTCAGAACTATAACGTCTTAGTTTTGCCATCTATTAGATTTTGTTGCCCCTAGAAATGAGGCACTCAGAACTATAACGTCTTAGTTTTTCCATCTATTTAGATGTTGCTGCCTCTAGAAATCAGACACTCAAAACTACAACGTCTTAGTTTTTCCATCTATATTAGATGTTGTTGCCTCTAGAAATGAGGCACTCAAAACTACAACGTCTTAGTTTTGCCATCTCGTAAGTAAGTTACCTTGAGAAATGAGGCACTCAGAAACTACAACGTCTTAGTTTTGCCATCTCTGTAGATGTTGTTACCTCTAGAAATGAGGCACTCATAACTATAACGTCTTAGTTTTGCCATCTCTGTAGATGTTGTTACCTCTAGAAATGAGGCACTCATAACTATAACGTCTTAGTTTTTCCATCTCGTAAGTAGGTTTTGAGAAATCAGGCGCTAAAAACTATAACGTCTTAGTTTTGTCATCTATCTATTAGATGTTGCTGCCTCTAGAAATGAGGCACTCAAAACTATAACGTCTTAGTTTTGTCATCTATCTATTAGATGTTGCTGCCTCTAGAAATGAGGCACTGAAAACTATAACGTCTTAGTTTTTCCATCTATTTATTAGATGTTGCTGCCTCTAGAAATGAGGCACTGAAAACTATAACGTCTTAGTTTTGCCATCTATGTTATTAGATGTTGCCTCTAGAAATCAGACACTCAAAACTACAACGTCTTAGTTTTGCCATCTATTAGATTTTGTTGCCTCTAGAAACCAGGTGATCGAAACTACAACGTCTTAGTTTTGCCATCTATTAGATTTTGTTGCCTCTAGAAATCAGGCACTCAAAACTATAACGTCTTAATTTTTCCATCTATCTATTAGATTTTGTTGCCTCTAGAAATCAGGCACTCAAAACTACAACGTCTTAGTTTTGCCATCTATTAGATTTTGTTGCCCCTAGAAACCAGGCGCTCAAAACTACAACGTCTTAGTTTTGCCATCTATCTTAGATGTTGTTGCATCTAGAAATCAGGCACTCAAAACTATAACGTCTTAATTTTTCCATCTATCTATTAGATTTTGTTGCCTCTAGAAATCAGGCACTCAAAACTACAACGTCTTAGTTTTGCCATCTATTAGATTTTGTTGCCCCTAGAAACCAGGCGCTCAAAACTACAACGTCTTAGTTTTGCCATCTATCTTAGATGTTGTTGCATCTAGAAATCAGGTGCTAAAAACTATAACGTCTTAGTTTTTCCATCTAAAAACTATTATATGATTTTTACTAAATAAATATTCTAGCACGTTGCTGAAATACTGAGAAAATTTTTGAGGCAAAAAATCAGATGGTTATGTATAAGCATTTTTTGTAGATTGGGTTGAAGTAAGAAAGTTCTGATGGTTATGGAAAATCAATATTTATATTTGTAGGTATTACAATGATGGTAAAAATTATTTTATTTAACTATGACTTCTCCTAAAACAAATAAGCATAATCAGATACCACGACATTTTCGAGAAAAAATACAAGCGGCTAAAGACAAAAAACTTAAGAAGTTAGACTTAAGTAACTTTTATAGTGGATACTATAAAAAATTAACTGAAATTCCTACTGAAGTTTGGGAGTTAAACCAGCTAGAAGTATTAAATTTAAGTGGTAATCAATTAACAAGCATCCCAGAATCAATTTCTAAACTCACTAATTTAACCGAACTTAATTTAAGTGATAATCAATTAACAACTATCCCAGAATCAATCTGTAAACTCACCAATTTAACCGAACTTAATTTAACTGGAAATCAATTAAAAAGCATCCCGGAATCAATCTCTAAACTCACCAATTTAACTGGACTTTATTTAAGCGGTAATCAATTAGCAACTATCCCGGAATCAATTTCTAAACTCACCAATTTAAATGAGCTTTATTTAAGCGGTAATCAATTAACAACTATCCCGGAATCAATTTCTAAACTCACCAATTTAACTGGACTTAGTTTAAGAGGTAATCAATTAACAACTATCCCGGAATCAACCACTAAACTCACCAATTTAACTAGGCTTAGTTTAAGAGGTAATCCCCTGGAAAATCCACCAATAGAAATTGCTGAAAAAGGGATAGAAGCAATTAGAGAATTTTTCCGACAAGAAGAAGAAGAAGGGACAGATTGTCTCTATGAAGCAAAATTACTAATTATTGGAGAAGGTGGCGCTGGTAAAACTACTCTAGCTAATAAAATTCAAAACCCAGACTATCAACTCCGAGATGAAGATACCACTAAAGGAATTGAAGTTCATCAGTGGAATTTTTCCACAAAAAATCAGCATGAATTTCAGATGAATATTTGGGATTTTGGCGGACAAGAAATTTATCACGCCACCCATCAATTTTTTCTGACTAAACGCTCCTTATATATTCTTGTGGCTGATACTCGTAAAGAAGATACAGATTTTTATTATTGGCTGAATATAGCAGAATTGTTGAGCGATAATAGCCCTTTGTTAATTATCAAAAATGAGAAACAAGAACGTAAACGGGAAATTAATCAGAGAGCATTGCAAGGTCAATTTTCTAATATCAAAGAAATCTTAGCTACCAATCTTGCCACTAACCGAGGATTAGAAAAAATTAGAACAGATATTAAACATTACATCAGCAATTTACCTCATATTGGCAGTGCCCTTCCTAAGACTTGGAAAAAAGTCCGTGAAGTATTAGAAACAGATGGTCGTAACTATATTAATTTGACAGAATATTTATCCATTTGTGAAAAGAATGGCTTTAAGAAACGAGAGGATAAATTACAATTAAGTGGTTACTTACATGACTTAGGAGTTTGTCTACATTTTCAAGATGACCCGTTGTTAAATAAAACAGTTATTCTCAAACCAGAATGGGGAACAGCCGCAGTTTATAAAGCACTAGATAATCCGCAAGTTTATGATAATTTTGGCAAATTTACCAAAGATGATTTAACAAATATTTGGCATGAAGATAAATATGCCAATATGCACGACGAGTTACTGCAATTAATGATTAAATTTAAACTCTGCTATAAAATTACTGGTACTTCTCAGACCTATATTGCCCCTCAACTTTTAACAGAGGCTCAACCAGAATATGATTGGGATGAAAGTAATAATTTGATTTTACGTTACACCTACGAATTTATGCCCAAGGGAATAATTACTCAGTTTATTGTAGCGATGCACAAGGATATTGAAGAGCAAAAATATGTTTGGAAAAGTGGAGTTATTCTCAAGAAAAATCAAACCAGGGCAGAAGTAATTGAATATTACGGCAAGAGAGAAATAAAAATTAGAATTTCTGGGCAACAAAAACGGGATTTAATGACCATTGTTACTCACGAATTGGATAAAATTCATGGTTCCTACAATAATCGACTCAAATATAATAAATTAATTCCTTGTAATTGTGCGACTTGTAATAATAGTCAGAATCCTCACTTCTACAAATTTGATAAATTAAACGAATGGAAAAGTAATGGCAGACAAAAAACTAACTGCGATAATTATCCCTATTATGAAGTTGATATCCGAAATTTAATTGATGATGTAATATATAGAGACTTGAGTAGGGGATTTTTCCAAGTTAGCCATTCTAGAAACTATACAATAAATAATAGCAGTGGCTCAGTAATACATATTAATGATAATCAGATTATTGGCAGTCAAACCATGAATCAAAAAATTGTTAATTACCAAAGTCGGAAAATAGAAAATCAAGGTGGAAATGTTACGGGGAATGTATTGGGTGATGAGAGTCATATTCAAGGTAAAGTCACAGCAAATTCTCCAGAACCAGAAATAGAAAAACCCAAGAAATTTGGATTTTTAGATTTCTTGACTTGGATGCAGAATGGGCAAATTATTTACTACTTAGGTTCTGCTATTCTTGGAGTTATTTTGCTGATTATTTATCCTAAGTTATTTCCATCCGGGTTTCCTAAATTGGTAGAAAAAATTCAAGATATATTTCCAGTTCCACAAGTAGAAAAAGAATTTGATAAAAATCAGTAATATTATGTCTGATTACAGCGTTTCTCAGATTAATAAATCACATAATTCAGTAGGGTGTGTTAGGCGCTTAACACAAACTACCATTGAACTATCAAATATTATATTGCGCCGTAACGCACCGTTGATTAATTTGTAGTGGAGTAACACAGCTAAAATGATGCGTTACGACGGATTGTTAAATGCCTTTAATAGTCTGAATTTAAGCCGTAAATACGCACCCTACAAGTTTTACTATTAAATCTTACTTTCGACTTTTAATTTTAGATTTTCTAGACATTACTATCCTCATTAAATAATGTGTCTAAATTACGATAACCGCTAACAATCCGAAGAATAACAATACCTTCATCATGAGGATAATAAAAGATAATATAATCTTTAACTAAAAACCCTCTTAAACTTGGTCTAATTTGTGAATAGGATTTCCCCATTTTTGGAAAATTAGCAAATAATTTACATTTTTGGCGAATTGCGTCAAATAGGTTACTAGCAGAACGAGGATTATTTTTGGCAAGATAATCACAAATTTCATTAATGTCTTTAATTGCATCCTCAGAAAATTGATACTTTGCCATTAGTCTAATCCATATTCATTTTTTAATCTAGCTTGTAACTGCTCAAAAACTAATTCTCCATCTTTCACATTTCCCGCTAAAATTTGTTCAGTTGCACTATCAATTTTTTTGCGTAATTCCTCTAGTTGACTATCAACTTCATTATGATCTTCAGCTAAAATAATAATTTCAACTTTTTGACCTGCTGTAAATGGCAAATCTGATAAAACTAACTGCTGAGGGTTATCAATTATTACATATTTTTTGTAAGCATTCATCGGTTTAATTAACTCCTTCTAAAAATCTAACTTTTGATTTGGACTTTTTGACTTTTGACTTTTGAATTTTTAACTTCTCTTACTTTTAAGTTTTAACTTTTGAATTTTCTTACTTTTGACTTTTGACTTTTGACTTTTGAATTTTCTTACTTTTGACTTTTAAGTTTTAACTTTTGAATTTTCTTACTTTTGACTTTTGACTTCATAAACGCTCGACTAGAATTAAAAATAGCAATTAACGCCACACCAACATCTGCAAATACCGCTTCCCAAATATTTGCCAACCCTGCTATTCCCAACAAAATAAACAACCCCTTGACTCCTATAGCAAAACCAATATTTTGCCAAACAATGCGACGCGTTTTCCTGCCGATCTCTATTGCTTCAGCAACCTTAGAAGGAGCGTCGCTCATAATTACAACATCTGCAGTTTCAATTGCGGCATCTGACCCCATACTTCCCATGGCCATACCAACATCAGCACGGGCAATAACCGGAGCATCATTAATTCCATCACCAACAAAAGCAACCTTCCCATTATTTTTATGGAGTAATTTTTCAATGGCAGTAACTTTATCTTCTGGCAATAATTCCGCTTGATAATCATCTAAACCTAAATTTTCTGCCACCCGTTGAGCAACTGTTTGATTATCTCCCGTTAACATGACAGTTTTTTCTACACCCAAACTTTTCAAAGACTTAATTGTCCGAGCAGCATCTAATTTAATTTGGTCAGATATTACGATATAACCAACATATTTACTATCAATTGCCAAATGAACTGCAGTATCTCCAATATCGCAAATATCATATTGAATATCTTCTAAATGTAACAGGCGATCTGCTCCTGCAATAACTGTTTTATTACCAACTTTTGCCTTAATTCCACACCCGGCAATTTCTTGATATTCTGACACATCAGAATAATCAATTTTCCGATAATTATATTTATAAACTGCTTGAGCAATAGGATGATTTGATAAAGATTCAACCTTAGCTGCTACCTCGATTAAATCTGGTTTTGTCAAGCCATTTTTCGTCACAATATCTGTAACCTGAAGTTTACCTTCTGTTAAAGTTCCAGTTTTATCAAATACCACAGTTTTAATAGTAGCTAAATCATCTAAAAATGTAGAACCTTTGACCAATATTCCTCGTTTTGCAGCTCCACCAACACCACCAAAATAACCCAAAGGAATACTAATTACTAATCCACAAGGACAGGAAACCACTAATACAATTAATGCTCTGTTTATCCAATCTGCATAAGTAGCACCGGAGATAAATAGAGGAGCAAAAAGAGCGATCGCTAAAGAAATAAAGACAACTACTGGGGTATAGTACCTAGCAAAAGTTGTCATAAATCTTTCAGTTTTAGATTTTTTATTTTTGGCAGTTTCAACTAACTCTAAAATCCTGGAAACTGAAGACTCAGAAAATGGTTTAGTAACATAAATAGTTAATACTCCCGTTTGGTTAACCATGCCTGCTAATATTGTTTGCCCAGCTGTAAATTTTTTAGGTATTGATTCTCCAGTCAAAGCAGAAGTATCAACTTGGGAACTTCCAGAAATAATTTCACCATCTAAGGGGATTTTTTCTCCTGGTTTAACAACTATCTCACTACCAACCTCTACTATTTCAGGAGAGACTTTTCGTAGAGAATTATCAAATTTTAAATTTGCATAATCTGGACGAATTTCTAATAATGATTTGATAGAACTACGGGAACGTTTTACTGAATATTCTTGGAATGTTTCACCAATTTGATAAAACAACATTACTGCCACTGCTTCCGGCAATTTATTAATAGCGATCGCTGCCAATGTAGCTACAGTCATTAAAAAATTTTCATCAAATATTCTACCTCTCAAAATATTTTTTCCAGCAGTAGTAAGTACAGTCCAACCACTATATATATAGATAGGAATAAATACTATATATTTTCCTATGCCATAGATATTATTTTGTAATTGTTGATAGAAAATTAAACCTAAAATATAGATAATAATGACGGGAAGTAGGGGTAAAATGTCCTGTTTTAAGCTTGACTCTTGAATAGGTTGATTAGTATCAGTATAGTTTTCTTCATGGTGACAGCTACAACAATGAGAATGATGATAATTACTCATTTTTATTCTGCTCCTCAAGCAAGATAATTTTTGATTGTAAACATTATAATTAATTCGGTTCAAAATTAATGCAAGTAGGTAGGCACGAAAAAAACTAAGTAGGGTTTGCGTATGGAAATTCTGTTGGTAGGGGTAGGAGATAACCCACCCCTCGCCCCTCCCCCTCCTAGGAGGGCAGGGCTGTTTCATTCTCGATATACACGGGGACGCACCAGACACGGATACACGGGGATGGAGGCTTTTAAGCGACGTTGAACCAAATATCCTCTCAGAGCTTAAAAACGCTTATTGGCGCTCAAAATCGGCAAATTTTGGCAAATTTCACTGTTCCACTATCCCCATTACTCCCGTTCTCCCGCTCATCCTTAATCTACAATACTTTAAAACAGCCCTGCTCCTAGGAGGGGGATACAGGAGACAGGAGAAATGGAAATTATAGAGGAGGTAGTCGTAAAAATTGTCCCAAGATTGTTCTGCCATAATCATCCCAAAATACTAGCATGCATGAGCTTGAGGGACCGAAAAACTTGCACTTTTTTCGACCAAAAAAGGCTGAAACCAATATCAGTCAATGCCTTCATATCAATCAGCAAACCCTAAGTATGTAACAAAAAGTAAAGTAGCTCTGAAACCTCTTCCCTTCTGCCTTCTGCCTCCTGCCTTCGTATCAATCAGCAAGCCCTAAGTATGTAACAAAAAGTAAAGTAACTCTGAAACCTCTTCCCTTCTGCCTTCTGCCTTCTGTCTCCTGCCTTCGTATCAATTAGCAAGCCTTAAGTATGTAACAAAAAGTAAAGTAACTCTGAAACTTCTTCCCTTCTGCCTTCTGCCTTCTGCCTCCTGCCTTCATATCAATTAGCAAGCCTTAAGTATGTAACAAAAAGTAAAGTAACTCTGAAACCTCTTCCCTTCTGCCTTCTGCCTTCTGCCTCCTGCCTTCATATCAATCAGCAAGCCCTAAGTATGTAACAAAAAGTAAAGTAACTCTGAAACCTCTTCCCTTCTGCCTTCTGCCTCCTGCCTTCATATCAATCAGCAAGCCCTAAGTATGTAAAAAAAGTAAAGTAACTCTGAAACCTCTTCCCTTCTGCCTTCTGCCTCCTGCCTCCTGCCTTCGTATCAAATTTACCAAAAAATTGGGTTTAAAGCCA
>NZ_JAAHHG010000028.1:0-4421 GCF_010692555.1 Okeania sp. SIO3B5
AAATGGGAATTATAGAGGAGGTAGTCGGAAAAATTGTAAGAGTGATTTTTCTGCCATAATCGTCCCAAAATACTAGCTTTTTGGGCTTTTTGAGCTGAAAACAGGCGCACTTTTTTAGACCAAAAAACGCTAAAACCAATATCAGTTAATGCTTTGATATTTAATCAGCAAGCCCTACTTACACTTTGGAGGAAAAAAGGCAGAAGGCAGAAGGGAAAGAAAGATTCAAGGCTAGAAGTTTTTTTTATAACTGATTATCCGTTAGCGTAGCTCCCCCGGAGGGGGAACATAATATAATTCCACCTTTGGGTTTAATTTCAAAACTATTTTGTCTTTTTTAGTAAGTTGATAAATTTTTAAGACTTTTGTTAAAGGCTTGAACACTAGCAACTAATATATGAAAAACTGAATACTTTAAAGCTTCTTTGAATGTTTCATTTCTGCTAATTTCAATACTTCTTTACTGACTCCACTTAACTGTTATATATTTGATTTCGCATTCATTATACCCAATCAAATTAGCCTTGATCTGATTTTTCTCCCATTGTATACCCCTGACATCATACTTGTAGTAATTTCCATATTCTATCTGGGCTATCTCTATAGCTTTAGCTCCAGTCTCTCCTCTGAGTATGAACTGTAAAAAAAACACTAATATCAGTGTATATAAGATGCCCAAAATAAAAGCCAGTTTGGGTGGAGAGACTGAACGTTTTGCCCTAATTCTTTCATCAACTACAGATATATTTCTTAGTTTGACATAAACCCAGAATGCAATAAAACCCGTTACTATTTCAACTAGAAGCGGAATAAAAAAACTAACTGGCAAGAGGCGAATTTGAGACAACCAAAGTTCTTTTTTCATTAGCTCTAAAGGAAGTAGTATGAATAACCAGCTAAAAAAGCGAGAGAGCAAAAATGCTGCAACCCATCTAACTTCCTGCACAGGTTTTCGGTTTCCACAAAAGAGTAATACTCCTCCAATTACAGCCAAAGTGTTCAAAATAGATGAGTAGGATGAATTGCTCTGACTTTGTACTCTTAGATAGAGTATACATAGAGTATTAAAAATGCTTGCTAAAATCAGAACAATACCTACCTGCTTGAAAATTACACGATTATTTTTCATTAGGCATCTCCATAAAAGAGAGAGTAGGGAATAGGAAATAGGTGATAATGAATAATAATTTGTTTTATCTAAATTAGGGAAAATGGTCGTAAATTTCAGGAATATCTAATTTTTTTGTAGTATTTCCTACTCTAATATAAAATTCTAAACCTTTGTCGGTTTTGAGGAATGCCTTTTTGAGCGATTTTTTAATATCAACAATACAAATATCCTTTGTTTCTAAGCTTTCAAAACGAATTTTGATGTATTTGTTGATGAAATTAGAACCTATATGCTGAGAAATTAGATTGATTAATGTTTGTTGAAATACGTCTAAATTTTTCTTAGATAGTAAAGAAATATCTTTTTCTAAACCGAAAATATCACCATTATCTTCAATTCCTATTAATAATGTTCCTCCTTGAGAATTGAGAAAAGCAACTATTGTTTTTAAAACAGCAAATCTTAATTTTTCATCTTTACAATTTCCTTTAACACTCCATTGTAAAGTGCTTTTAAATTCTAAAGTATCACTTTCCCCTTCTTTAATTAATTTATATAAAGATTTAAACTCGCCTATTTTACAAATAGTGGTTAAAAATCTTCTTAATTTTCGTTCCTCAATTTTTTGAATCAGTTCTTCTTTTGTATATGCTGCTTCTATGACTGTTTGATTAATAACTGCAATATATTCCCCCCAATATTGCTCTTCTAAATATTCTCTATTTTCTTCAATCCATTGGTCATTTTTAACATTTCCCCAACGATTAAAATAAGTAATTGCTTCTTTAATGGATGCGTCTAAAATTTCAAAAACATTGCCTTTCATATTCTTGGAGATATAATCCCAAGCTCCTTTTTTAAAAGCATCGCGACAGTCAGTTACAGTATCATTTGCTGTTAAGATAATCACAACAGAAGAAAGATTTTGAGATTGAATTTGCTCTAAGACAGCAAAACCACTATCATCTGCCTCCATCCGCATATCAGTAACGATAATGTCAAAAGGATTTTGTAATTTTTCTATTGCTTCTTTGACATTAATTGCTGTTTCAACGTTTTGATAACCAAAGTCTTCTTTTAGCCACTCGATTAATTCTTCAAGATAATTATGGTTATCTTCAACTAATAGTAAATGAACGTTTTCTGTTTCCATAGTTAATCCTGTTATTTTTGAGTTTTGATTTAACTTTGGTTAGCGATCGGTGTAAGGAATGTACATTTCAAATCTTACACCATTTTCTCCTGTTTCTCGAATATGACCTTCCATTTTAACTAAAGTTTTACGAATAATATACAGTCCTAAACCACTGCCTTGACCTTTTTTGGAAGTAGTGGTTAAGGGTTGAAATATCCATTGTTTTTTATCTTCAGGAATACCTTTACCGTTGTCCGAAAATTCTATTAATAAATATTTTTTTTCTCCTGACATTGTGAAACCTCTAATACTTTCAGGATTAATCGCATCTTGAGATTTCATTTTTATCATTAAATTTTGTTGGTCTGAATTATGTTTCAGAGAATTTTCTAGCATTTCATTTAAAGCACTTTTTATCTTTTCCTCATCTCCAGAAAATATAGAGTCGCCGTTAGTAATTTCTAATTGAATTTCCGCATTTTCAATTTGATTATTATCTTGCCACTTTTCAAAGATTTTTTTAACTGGGAAGTGTTTCTTTTTAATATTTATCCCTTCGTTTATTCCCTTCAAGTCGTTCAGAGCAGCTTGAGTTAATTCTAATTGAGTTAAAAGTTTTTCATATTGGGAATAAATCTTAGATTCACTGTCTACTTTACGCATTACCCGAAGAATTTTTGACTTAATAACTGCTAATTCATTATTTACAAAGTCCGAAATATCATGGGCAGTTTTGGAAATAACAGACAGAACTTGTTGATAGTCATCTTCGGGAATTTTGTTTGTTTCATATTTTTGTATTTCTCTGCGTTCGGTAATTTGCTCGACTAATTTTTCAATCTTTTCAATAATGTCGTTTAAATTTGAATTTTTGTCTTTATAACCCCTTAAAATACGGTAGGCAATACTTTTTAAAACAGCAATTTCATTGCCTATTTTATGGTATATTGCTCTGTTAAGAATTTGCGTATCTTTTAACTTAGTTTCGGGTTTTATTTCCTCGTAATAGCCTTCTGAGTCTAAGTTAAGAGTCAACATTTTTAAAGCATGAGCGTAAAGACCCAAGTCTTGGGCAATTTCGTCTAGCATTTCTAAATCTTTTTTGTCATAAGTTTTATTAGCTAATTTAGCTAAAATACTGCTAGCGCTGTAGAGCAAACTTCTTTCTCGATCCTCAGAATTATCAATTGCTTCTTGAAAATATTGATTACCTTTTTTTTCTTCTTCAATAGAGTAATATAGTCTTCCTAGTGTTAGTCGAACTACATTTGCATTGTCTTGTAATAAATCAGTTAAATTAATTTTTTCTAGTTGTTCAATTGCTTGTTGATATTGGCCTAATTCTTGTAGTGCTGTTGCATATTTGTATCGTACATAGTTATCATCTTCTAGCTCTAATGATTTTTCAAAAAATTGACAAGATTCTTCAAATTTACCTACTTCTATTAAAGCAATAGCATAACTACCAATAGCTATAACATTATCAGGTTCGAGTAGTAGAGCTTTTTCAAACCAAGGTAGGGAATCTTCTACTCTTTCTAATTTCATTAAAGCAATAGCATAACTACCAATCGCTATAAAATTATCAGGTTCGAGTAGTAGAGCTTTTTCAAACCAAGGTAGGGAATCTTCTACTCTTTCTAATTTCATTAAAGCATTAGCATAGCTACGAATAGTTTTAACATGATCGGGTTCGAGTTGTAGAGCTTTTTCAAATAAAGGTAGGGAATCTTCTACTCTTTCTAATTCCATTAAAGCACCAGCATAATTATTAATAATTATAACATCATCAGGTTCGAGTAGTAGAGCTTTTTGAAACCAAGGTAGGGAATCTTCTACTCTTTTTAATTCCATTAAAGCACCAGCATAATTATTAATAGTTAGAACATGATCGGGTTCGAGTTTTAAAGATTTTTCAAACCAAGGTAGGGAATCTTCTACTCTTTCTAATTTCATTAAAGCATTAGCATAACTATTAATAGTTAGAACATTATCAGGTTCCAGTTGTAGAGATTTTTCAAATAAAGGCAATGTATCTTCTACTCTTTCTAATTTCATTAAAGCATTAGCATAACTATTAATAGTTAGAACATTATCAGGTTTCAGTTGTAGAGATTTTTCAAATAAAGGCAACGTTTCTTCAACTCTTCCTAATTTCATTAAAGCATTAGCATA
>NZ_JAAHHG010000028.1:4431-53995 GCF_010692555.1 Okeania sp. SIO3B5
CTAATTTCATTAAAGCATTAGCATAACTATTAATAGTTAGAACATTATCAGGTTTCAGTTGTAGAGATTTTTCAAATAAAGGCAACGTTTCTTCAACTCTTCCTAATTTCATTAAAGCATTAGCATAACTACGAATAGTTAGAACATTATCAGGTTTCAGTTGTAGAGATTTTTCAAATAAAGGCAACGTTTCTTCAACTCTTCCTAATTTCATTAAAGCATTAGCATAACTACGAATAGTTAGAACATTATCAGGTTTCAGTTGTAGAGATTTTTCAAATAAAGGTAATGTTTCTTCAACTCTTCCTAATTTCATTAAAGCAGTAGTATAACCATAAATAGTTAGAACATTATCAGGTTCGAGTTGTAGAGCTTTTTCAAATAAAGGTAATGCTTCTTCTACTCTATCTAATTCCATGAAAGCACTAGCATATTTATTAATATTTAGAACATTATTAAGTCTCATCCGACGTTTAATTCCACCTTTGCGTTGAACTTCAAAACCATATCTATAAATATCAGGCATATTAATTCGCCGATCTGAGCGACGAATTTCCACAATGCCTAATTCTTCTAAGTATTTTAAAATTTCTTGAGGTTTTCTAGAAGGAGGTTCTTGATTCCATTCTGTATTTTCTAGTATCTTGAGAAAGTTTTCTTCCTCAGTTAAAAGATTGAGATTTTTAAGACCTATTTTAAGAGCTTCTAACCAGGGATATTCTTCCACTGTAAGTTCTTTTATTCGATCTTTAGAAGTACCCATTAAAGCTACTTGTAAATCAGAAGGTTCTAATAAACGATTTTCTGGTAAATCCTTTTCCTCAAATTTTTTCAATCTACGTTCTGCTGCTAAAGAGAATAACTTTAAAAAAGAACGAGGAACAATTCTCCTTTTAGCATCTTGAAGGTGATTAGGAATCCATTTATAAGTGTAACTTTCTTGAGCATTATCTCCCATCCATTCCCCAACTATTTTTTCCATTAATAATTCAAAACAAGACTCATCTAATGCTGGCAATATACCCAATATTTCATCCTTTTTTGAAATTAAACCAGGAACTATTTGTAAATAATCATTCATTTCTGATCCAGAGTTAGCCAAACGCTTCACAAATACCTGATATAACCATGAAGTTTCCCACTCTAAACTAACTTGATATCCTCTGAATTTAGAAGCATCTGGAAATCCTAAAAATTCCTGTCGAAATAAATCTGTGCGTAGAAATATTTTGGGTCTAATTCGTTCCCAACGACGCCATCTATCTAGCCAAAATGCTAATAGTTCGGCGATAGAATTAGCAAGTTCTAAATAAGAAGGAACTACTCGCTCCAGCTCATCATAAGTGATAAATAACCAGCGATCGCTTGCCAATAATTCCTCATCTAATTTATCCAAAGCATAATTGATACTTTCAAAATTCTGACGAGCATCTGGAAACCAATGGGAAATTAATGATAATTTGTTAGTTAAACTATCACGAGTTTCCTCTGGTATTTCCTCAACCCAACTATGATTTGATAATTCTTTTTCTTGCTGAAATATTACTCCTACTATCAATCCTGCCCAGAAAATCCGCCAATCAATTCTATCCTTGTATTTCATGTAGTTTTCTGTGATATCTGGTGCAGGAAATTTTTTTTCCCTAGTTTTAGTACGACCATATCCAGAAATCCAGATTGTTGTTTCTAAAGGGGGTAAACCTCTAATATTTAAGTTTTTTACTAAAGCTTGGCGACCAGCATAATTTGCTAATAAACGAAAAAATTCTGTTTTACCAGCACCTCTTTCACCTAATATTAAAAGTGTGTCAACTTCCAAAGCCATTCGGTGGCTAGGTAAAGGTAAAAAATTTTTGAGGAATATATTTTCATCATTACTTTCATGTTCCGCTACACCTCTTCCTGGTGCAATATTAGCCATAATTTCTAATAGCTTTTTTTTATTAAAGTTAGTCATTTTCCTACCAAATTTTATTTATTTAATTTACGCTTAAAAATAGTGCAAAGTCTTTCAGCAAGTTGCTGATAAGGTTTACCTGTTAAAACATCAATAAGATATGACAAACGACTATCTTCCTCCGGAGTAGAATCTCGCTTAAATAAACTTACTTCTCTACGCAACTCACTTTGCCAATTTATAATTATTGGGTAAAAACTAGCTTCTCTATCATCGGGTTTAGGAACATCTTCCCTATAGTAATGCTCTTGAAAAACAATGTAAGCTTTCTCTCGAAAAGCTCCAAGTTCCTGTTCTGCCCATTTTACATCTAATCCCGGAGCTAAAGCATGGACGAGTAAAACTGGCAGCGGTTCAGGAGCTAAAGGTCTTGCTAGACGACGAATAACATGAGTTAAACCTTTCCAACTTTGACGAGATTGAGTGCCAAAAATGACTGCTGCATGGGATAAGTCAGCGATCGCCAGTCCACCAAGATCGTGAAACCCGGTTCTGGTATCTAGCAAAATAAAGTCTAACTTTCCCACTGCATTAAGTTCTTTGAACAAATTTTGCCAGGTTTCTGGCAGTTGATTATTAGCGTTGAGCAAATTTTGAAAATCTAGTCTTGCCAACTTTTCCAGATAGTTATCATCCACGCTACCAGCTCCCAGCAAACTCAGACTCTCTCCGGTATCTCCCAACAATTTCTGCTCGTTGACTAATTTCAAATGAGTGCGGAGTTTCCAGTTTTTACTCTGGATATTTTTCTCTAACAAATAATCGATCACCCCAGGAATGCTCTCCTCTGATGCAGAGGAGAAAACAGTCGATAGACCAGGAGATTCTAAATCTAAATCGACTATAGCTATACGATGACCATGACGAGCCAATGTCAGAGCCGTTGCTACTAATGTTGTTGTACGACCAACTCCACCCTTAAAGGAAAAAAATGAAACTATTGCTGGTTTGTGCCCTTCATCTACCACTTTCTGCGACCAAGGAGGCTGACCTACATTTTTATTTGTCCATGCTTGCTTCGCTACATGACGCTCTAACACATACCAATGAGGTTTATTTCCATCATCCCATTCTGCCAAAACCCTTTCTTGACAGATGACATCAATCAAGGCTTTATAACCATCTTTTTCGCCCTGTGGTAGCCAAATATCTTCGCCATAGTAGTTGCCAAGTGTTTTCCTCAGCGAGTTTTCTAGGTCATTTAGGATATCATCTTCTAGCTTACTGTTATTTAAAGGTTCCAGAAAAATCCTAATTTTCCCCACAACATCCCGAATTATAGTTATGGATTCTAGATTTTGTGTTAGTTTGTCTTTTATAGGAGATTCCGCAAAACATTCCCGCACTTTTTCAAATGTTGCACTGAAAGTTATATCAATCATCTAAATTTCCCCACTGGAAATTCTGCCATCCAAAATTAATCTAGGAATAATCTCATTATAGATTTTTCCAGCTCGTTTAACTGCCTCTATTGCTTGACTTTCACACCATAAGTCTGACTTGGCATAGCGTCGCTCTGGATGATCGTCCGCTAAGACTGTCCCGTTTGTACGCGAAATTGGTAGTTGAGTATCAAGAATGGGATACATTACCCGTAACCTCTCAACAGCTTTGCCTTGAAGTTCTGTTAAATCATGGCCGAATTTGCTACAAGCTTGATTTTTAATATATTGCTCTACTATAACTTTAAAAGCACATTCTACTACATAAGCTGCCAAATAAACCGCATTATCCCAACGATGCTGACTCAGCAAAATTTCTGCATCATGTAAATGCCTCCCCGCAGCTTGAATAAATGATTCTTCCATGGTTTACTCAGTTAAATTTCTCCCTTTTATACTTGACAAAACATTCTCATCCGGCACCTCCCCATCTGTATAATAACCCGCCGCTTTCTTCGCTGCAATTTCCACCTGCGCATCCTCTGGCACCAAATCATCAGGAATAGGCACTCGCTCCACTATCTCAATACCAGAATTAACAATAGCGTTATATTTCATATCGCTCATCGACACCAAACGGTCAATTTTACTCACACCCAACCAATGCAAAACATCTGGCATCATTTCCTGAAACCGCATATCTTGCACCCCTGCCACACATTCAGTCCGAGCAAAATAAGCATCTGCGCGATCGCCTCCTTCCTGTCTTTTCCGAGCGTTATAAACCAAAAATTTAGTCACCTCTCCTAACGCTCTCCCCTCTTTACGGAAATAAACTATCACACCCACTCCCCCCTCCTGCGCTGTCTGAATACAAACCTCAATACCATGTACCAAATAGGGGCGACAAGTACAAATATCAGAACCGAAAACATCCGAACCATTACACTCATCGTGAACTCTGACTGCCAATTTTTTTGTGGAGTCGGCAACATCAGCAACATTTCCCACTATATATACTGTCGTACCACCAATAGGAGGCAAAAATAAATGTAAATCTGGGCGCGTTACCAACTCTGGGAACATTCCACCCATTTGTTGAAACAACACCCGACGCAAGTCACTTTCTTCCACATTGAGTCGTTTAGCAATTCCTGGCAAATGCCAAACTGGGTCGATCGCTGCTTTTGTTACCAATAAATTACCATTATCTTTAACAATATTGCCATCAACTTTCAATACACCCCTAGCAACAGCATCCTGTAATTCTGGCATATTAATATTTGCCTTTGTAATAGCAATAGTAGGTCGGATATCGTATCCTTTTTCATAGTAAGATGCAAATACTTCTTCCACCACCGCCCCCCAAGGATCGAGACAGACAATTTTATCGGGGTCATACCAACTCGGATGAGGCCCAATATGTGCTGCCGGAGAAGTATTTGTTAAATCAGCACGGTGATTTGATTGTAGTTTACCAGAAGCGATCGCCAAAGCACGATAAACGGCATAAGAACCGGAGTGAGTACCAATAACATTACGATGGTTAGGATTACTCAAAGACCCGATCGCAGGTCCCCGCTCTATGGGGTTTTGAGCGCCCCACTGCACGGGAATTGGTTTTTTGTCCGCAGGACCAGGATGGGATGTTAATACAATATGCTTATGCTTTGCCATTTTTTCTTAACTTTGAGATAATAATTATATTATTTGTTTTGATGAAAATAAGCATAGCATAATTCAACAAAAAACAACTTAAAGCAAATTTAGCATTGCGAAAATAATGTGAAATTTATCATATAACTATCACAAATATAGTATAATCTTCTATAATTAAAATGAACATTTATATGGTCATATAATGTAACTCCTTAGATTAGTATTCAAATATCTGAATATTAGTCCTAAGTATTCAGCCGTTAGCTATCAGCTACTGATAACTTTTAACTAATAACTGAAAAAGCTATCAGCTACTGAAAACTAATAACTGAAAACTGATAACTGTTAACTAATAACTAAAAAAGCTATCAGCCACTGAAAACTGTTAACTAATAACTGAAAAAAATGAATTATATTAATCGTCGTCAATTTCTTCAATATAGTAGCCTCGCTATTAGTACCAGCATATTAACAAGTTGTGCTACTCCTGATAACTCCAATTCTACTGCTAAAAATAACAAAAATCTTGACAAAGTAACCTATGGAACTAATTGGTATGCTCAAGCCGAACATGGAGGATTTTATCAAGCAATTGCTACAGGTATTTATGAAGATTATGGATTAGATGTTACTATTAAAATGGGCAATGCTCAAGTGAATGGAACTCAGTTATTAGTAGGAGGTGCAATCGATTTTTATATGGGGTCTAGTATAGAGGCAATTAATTCTGTACAAACAGGAATTCCTACTATTACAATTGCAGCTATTTTTCAAAAAGATCCCCAAGTATTAATTGCTCATCCAGGAACAGGAAATGACTCTTTAGAACAACTCAAAGGTAAACCTATTTTGATATCTTCTTTGGCTGATAAAGGCTATTGGCAATTTCTTAAAGCTAAGTTTGGTTATACAGACGACCAGAAACGTCCTTACAACTTTAGTGTAGCTCCATTTTTATTAGATAAAAACTCAATTCAACAAGGTTATCTGACATCTGAACCTTTCACAATTCAGAAAAAAGGAGGCTTTGAACCTGTAGTTATGTTATTAGCAGATGCTGGTTATAAACCTTATGCTACTACTATAGAAACAACAACAAAAATGGTAGAAGAAAATCCCGATCTAGTGCAGAGATTTGTCGATGCTTCAATTAAAGGTTGGTATAGTTATTTAGAAAATCCTGAACCAGCTAATCAATTAATTAAAAAAGATAATCCAGAAATGACAGATGAGTTATTAGCTTATAGCTTAGAAAAAATGAAAGAATATGGCATTATTACTTCTGGAGATGCTGTAACAAAAGGTATTGGTGCAATGACTGATGAACGGTGGAAATCATTCTTTGATACTGTTGTAGAAGCTGGAGCAATTAAGCCAGATACGAATTATAAAGAAGCTTTTACTTTACAATTTATTAATTAGGAAGTAATTAATAATTAATAATTAATAATTAATAATTAATAATTACCTCTTCTTAGAAAAGGTAGTTCGTAAGCATTCAGCTATTAGCAATAAGATCTTGTGCTTAAGGACGAGATTTAAATGAATATAGACTTTGGAGCTGACTTTAGCCAAATTTTTCTAGCTTAATTCAATATTGCTTTTATCACTCACTAAAAGCAATAGCTGTTAACGCAGTTCCGACCATAGGAGGCTAGCTGATAGCTGACGGCTGAATGCTTACGGTAATTCTAAATTCTGAATTCTAAATTCTAAATTATTGAAGATTCCTGATATAATATAAATTAGCCAACAAAATTACGCAAGAGGAAAATTATGTCTATTAATCTCAGCAAAGGTGAAAGAGTAAATCTTTCCAAAGAATCTCCCAATTTGAAACAAGCAGGTATTGGCTTGGGATGGGATGTAAATACTACAGACACAGGGTCAGAATTTGACTTAGATGCTTCTGTATTTATGTTAGGAGCTAATGGAAAAATTCCAGCAGAAAAATACTTTGTTTTCTACAATAATCTCGTCTCACCAGATAGTTCTGTCAAACATTCAGGAGATAGTAGAACAGGAGAAGGTTCTGGAGATGATGAACTAATAGAAATTGATTTAACAAAAGTAGATGAAGCCATTCAAGAAATAGTATTTGTAGTGACTATCCATGAAGCAGATGCCAGAAGACAAAACTTTGGACAAGTTAGAAATTCTTTTATTAGAATCTATGATATTACCACTGAAGAAGAAGTAGCTAAATATGAATTAGAAGAAGATTTTTCACGAGAAACAGCTCTGGAATTTGGCAGACTTTATCGCAAAAATAATGATTGGAGATTCCAAGCTGTCGGACAAGGTTATAATTCAGGTTTACAAGGATTTGTTGATAAATATGCCTCTTAAATCAGCTAATATTATTAGTGCAGGATGGCAGAAATAACTAACCAGTTACAAAATCCTAAAAGCTTTAACAATCAATATTTTTGACTTTTTACTTTTGACTTTTAACTTCCGCGTAGCGGCACTAGAATAATTTAGGACTTTGGCAATCAATGAAGAATATTTTTTTATTTAATCAAATTTAATCAGGTAAAAAATTATGCCCATATCTCTCGAAAAAATTGAAAGAGATGCTCCCAGATTAATCGATCTTGCTAAAAAAGCAGATATTTCAATCCTCAAAGCAAATCTAACAAATCATCAGGCTAAAGTTGCACTTTGTCTAGATATTTCTGGCTCGATGTCCTTCCTTTATTCATCTGGTAAAATTCAAACTTTAGCAGAAAAAATATTAGCTCTAGGGTGTCGGTTCGATGATAACGGTTCTATAGACATTTTTCTGTTTGGACAAAATCCTCATCAGGTAGGAGAAATGACTTTAGGTAACTTTCAAGATTTTATTCCTAACATAGAACAAGAACATCCTCTAGAAACAGGAACTTATTATGGCAAAGTCATGAAAATGATTAGAAATTTCTATTTTCCAGAGGGAAATGGTGATAGTAGAAATTCTCCTTTTACTGCAGATGAACCCATTTATGTAATGTTTGTCACTGATGGTGCAACTTCTGATGAAGAGGAAACACAAAACCAGTTAAAATGGTCGTCTTTTGAGCCAATTTTTTGGCAGTTTATGGCTATTGGTAAGCCACGGAAAGATGTTTCAGGAGAAGGACTTTCGGGTTTTGTTGGTAAAGCATTAGCTACTGATTTTAGCTTTCTGGAAAAACTTGATGAAATGAAGGGTTATACTGACAATGCAGCTTTCTTTAATGTAGAAGATCCAGAAAGTATTTCCGATGACGAGCTTTACGATATATTAATGGAGGAATATCCTTCTTGGGTAAAGTTTGCTTATTCTAAACAGTTACTCAAATAGAAAATTTTGATTTTTAGTTAAATAGAACTTACGCAAATTCATCTTTAAAACGCCATCTGTAGGGGCGAATGGCATTCGCCCTCACTGGATTCAGTATCAGTCCGTTCCTGGAGTTAATAAATCATAGCTGATAGCTGATAGTTGACGGCTGAGTGCTTACTCACTAACTAACGGCAAATTCAGTTAAACTACGTTTATATGGGGCATGAAATCCTAAGACAATATCTTTTTTAGGAACCCCAGCAGCTATCAATTGATTAGCAATTCCGATTTCTGTTCCATCTCTTTGAATCCATATTTTATTATCTTTTAAGTCAACATGAATAATCACACCATAGATTATTTTTTGTTCTTTCCAGCCTATATTTAAAACTTGATAATGATGGCGTTTTGTATCAAAGAGAAGTTTAATTTCTGTGTTACTTTTTCCATTGTTTGCGCAGCATTCCGCAGGAAATGCTTACCTTTCAAAAGACTAGCTATTTCCGAAAGTCTAAAAACCCCCACTTGATTATTTCTTGATTGCCAGCTTCAATCCATGAATTTAGACGATAGTTCATTTTGTCAAAAAACTCCTGAGTCCATACATTCCGCTCTTCGTTTTGTATTTCTTTCATTGTGGCAAGTAATCGCGAATAATTTATACCAATTAAAAAAAAGAATGTTACGAATAATCAGGGCAATTAAAATACTTTATAGGAGATGTTTTTTGGACTAAAAAGATAAATTTAGCCCTAAAAACTGCTATTAAAGCCATTATTATGACTCCTGACTCCTGAGTTCTGAATCCTAAGAAATATCCTAACTATTTGTAGCCAACATTTATCAATTTGGTATTATAGCTATATTCTCAGACATATCGAGCCACCTACTAATACTGGGAAATTTAATAGACTTAGTAATGGAATTTTTTTTGTGATAAGTATCACTGCTGTTGTTAACTAAATTAATCTAAAATTTTGAGGTAATTTTAGATTCAATCAAATATGTTAACCAACGCATCTTTAATCAAAATAGGTTCTGGTTGGGAATTTGTCAGTGAAGAAATTTTAGAGGATTTTCTTTATGAAAATTTGGAAAAATTACTCGGTTTAAATGTCTTAGACAGACAATATATTGTTAATAATCAAAGATGCGATATTTTGGCAGTCGATAGTCATAAAAAATTAGTAGTTTTAGAATTAAAAAATGTGGAGGATAGGGGAATAGTTCAACAGTTGACTCGTTATTATGATGCTTTATTAGGCGAGCAACCTTTTAGTGAGAAAGTAGATTATCAGCAACCTGTAAGATTAATAGCAATTACTCCTAATTTTCATCGAGATAATTTTACAGATAGAACATATCATACTCTTGATTTTCAGTTTCTAGAGTTTTCTGTGATTGAAAATGAGGATAAGTTTTATCTCAGTTTGAAAGATGTCGATAATGGGAAGATTTCAAAGACAATTATTCCATATCAAGAATTAGAAAATGATTTATATTTACCTACTCCACCTACAGCACTTTTGAAACTTGTAAATAATTGTGATGATCAACGGCAAGAAGAGATTTTTAGGATTCGACAGAAAATTTTGGGGTTTAATCCTAAAATTCAGGAATTTGCTTCTGCTGGCAGTATTAAATACGGAAGTGGTAGTGGCAAAAGTAGTAAATTTTGTGCTGAATTTTGTTCTTATAAAGATGAAATAATATTGTTTCTTTGGCTGCCATATAAAGGTGGTGAAAGTTCAAGAATTGGTAGAGCAAGAATTTGGACAGATTGGCAAGATCAAGCTTTGATTGAAGGTTATGTTTCAAAAGGAATAGGAACAAAAATAAATAAGCATAAAAAGAGTATGCAAAAATTAATAGAAGCAATTGAAACAGAAGGAGATTGCTGCAAAGTAACATTCACTGAGAATAAAATTGTTAAGGGTAGATATAGTTTACCAATCAAACCAACTATGCTCAATAAATATTTTCAGGTAGTCAATAGAATTCTTAGTGATTACGAACACGCAAAACTTTTAACATACGAAGATGTAGAGTTATTTAAGCATTATAAAAAAATGTCCAAAGAAAGAATGGGAAAAGAATTAAATTCAAAAGTTTTAGATTATTACAAATCTCTAGACTCATTAATTGACCTAGTATTAGAAAAATGGTTAGCAAGACTTTGAATATAACTACAATTCAATCTGATAAAAAAAATATTTAGCTTTAAGAAAAACATCCTGCATATACAAATCCCGATACCTAAATTAATCATTACTAACTAACAGCAAATTCGGTTAAACTACGTTTATATGGAGCATGAAATCCTAAGACAATATCTTTTTTAGGAACCCCAGCAGCTATCAATTGATTAGCAATCCCGATTTCTGTTCCATCTCTTTGAATCCAAATTTTATTATCTTTTAAGTCAACATGAATAATCACACCATAGATTCTTTTTTGTTCTTTCCAGCCAATATTTAAGACTTGGTAATGATGACGTTTTGTATCAAAGAGAAGTTGAATTTCTGTACTATTTTTTCCATCATTAACTGAATGTTCGGTGAGAATATTTTGGATAAGTTGAGAGTAATATCATGTCCGGATAATTAGTGATAAAAAACTTTCTCCTTCTTTTCTTCTTTCTTCCCTCCTGAATTCTGAATTGCAGAATTGCTGAATTCTGAGTGTTTATTTATAACTGTTCAACCGGACATGATATAATCTATTCTTTCCATAACACGACTTCCTGTTTAATATAATCAAAAATTAAAAGTTTAATTTGATATTCTGCCACAGAATCTTGAATAAATTGACGAGAAAAGAAATCTTCATAAGTATCTTGAGGAATTGCCAAGTAGAGGATTCTTTCTGGTTATTCCTGTTTTAAGGCTAACCGATAATTGAGAATTTGCCCTAAAGCAAGATGAAATTCTGTGACTTCTGATGCTCTTAAGAAAGATTTAATTTCTATGGCGATTTTTTGACCTGCTTTTTCGGCTGCAATTAATCTTTCTGCGCCTAGATATATGTAAAATTCTACATCATTTACTTTCAGATAAAGCGGATCGTTAGTAATCTTCCAGCCATCTTTTTCAATGGCGATACAAACTGATTGATGAAATATATCTTTGGCTGACACAGAATTTAATTATTAACACAATTACATTAGTATAAATAGTTATTATCTCTAGCTGTAGGAGCTAGCTGTTAAGAAACCTTGAAAATTCAATATTTATCTTCAATATAGACTCTCTCCTACAGATATTTTTTCATTACCAATTAATACATAATTCCCTTACCTTTTTCATTAAACTCTTTAAAAGTTTGCTCTGATAATTCCTGGGTAGTCATTGCTTGCAAAACAGAAAATGGTAATGTCAAATGATTAGCACCTGCTAATAAAGTGGCAACAGCTTCATCAGGAGATTTTATACTTGCTGCTAAAATTTCTGTACCGCTACCCTGCACTACCTCAGCCATTTCCCGTACCAACTTTAAACCATCTCCCAATAGTCTTGTTGCCCGGTTAACATAAGCGATCGCATATTTAGCACCTCCTTCTACAGCTACTACTGCTTGAGCGGGATGATATATTCCAGTTACAGAACAACTAATTTCTCGAGACAGATGAGATAGTGCTTGAAAACCAGTGGCAGTTGCCGGAATTTTCAGAACCATTTTATGACCAATTAATTTCGATGCAGTTTTCGCTTCTGCCATCATGTCATCAAAATTAGTAGCAGTAAGTTGGTAATATAATTCTCCAGAAACAATTTCTGAAAGTTCTTTTAATGTAGCTTCTGGAGACAGATCGCTTTTTACTAACAAAGTAGGGTTAGTTGTCACGCCAGATATCCAACCAAATTTACTGGCAACTCTAGCTTCTGTTACTATTGCTGAATCAAGATAAAGAACCATTTTTTCTCCTACAAAAATTGGCGTTGCTGAATTTGTGTATGATATTAATTTTAATTACTAAGGAGTCAGGAGTCAGGAGGAAAGAAAGGAAGATATATTTCTCTTTCTCCCCACACTCCCCACACTCCCCCACTCCCCCACTCCCCTACTCCCCTACTCCCCTATTCCCTCAAAAGGTCCTAAAAAAGTAGGTCGAGGGCGAGTAATATGAACTTCCCATAATGCTTTTAATACTGCCAAAATTTCACGGGTTGAATAACGCCTCATGGAATCATTTCTAAATTTTCCCCAATCTGGTGTACCTAAACCTGTAGCATCGACTCCCAGTTGACGACAGGTATAAACTGCACGAGGTAAATGATAACGTTGAGTTACTAAAACTGCTTGGGTAATGCCAAATATTTCTTTGGCACGATAACAACTTTCATAAGTGCTAAAACCAGCATAATCTAAAGTAATATCATCAACAGATACACCACGGGAAATTGCATATTCTTCCATTGCCTTCACTTCATTATAATCAGGGGTACCATTGTCACCAGTCATCAAAATTTTTTGAACACTACCAGTTTTGTACAAGTTCACAGCTCCTTGTACTCTGTCAGCTAACATTGGCGTGGGAGTACCATCTTCCCATATTCCGGCCCCAAAAACTATAGCAATAGGTTGCTCTGGCACTTCTTCTGGGTTTTTGTATCGATATTTACTTGTCGCTATTCTGACATAAACGTTTAAAGCTAGAGGCATTAGTAGCATTGTTAATACTAAAACTAGAAAAATTAAGCGTTGATTGAGTAAAAATAATTTAGGTAACATAATTAAGAATAAATTTTAGGTTTTATATCAAGTTCTGGTAATTTGAGTATAGGAGACATGTATAAATGTTAACTAGGGCTTGTTGATTAAATCTCAAAGCATTAAGTGATATTGGCTAAAGCCTTTTTGGGGTTTAAAAAAAGTGCCTGGTATCACGTCCCACACTCTCAAAAAGTTAGCATAAATAGCAGAATAATTGCAGAAAAATCACGATCGACAAATATATCCGACTACCTCCTAACTACTTTCTACTCCCTCACTCCCCTACTCCCCCACTCCCCTACTCCTTAAAAAGACTTTTTCAGCAAACCCTAACTACTATTTGTGTGCCAAACCAATTGCTTCAGAAATAGAATTTAATCCTCTTTCATCTAACTTTTGTAATAACCCTTGGAGAATTTGTTTGACCATTCCCGGTCCTTGATATACCCATCCTGTGTAAACTTGAATTAAACTTGCCCCCGCCGTAATTTTATCCCAAGCATCTTCTACAGTAAATATACCACCTACACCAATAATTGGTAATTTTCCTTGAGTTTCTTGCCAGATAAATTTAATTATTTCCGTAGATCTTTGAGTTAATGGTGCGCCACTAATTCCACCTGCCTCTTCAATGACAAGTTTACCAGTTTTAGCAATAATTTTAGTTTTTAATCCATCACGAGAAATAGTTGTATTAGTGGCAATAACTCCAGAAATTTGATATTGTTGAATTAGGTCTAGTATTGAAGCGATCGCTTCTTTTTCTAAATCTGGCGCAATCTTAACTAAAATTGGCTTAATACCTTGATTTTCTGCTTGTAAATCTGCTAGAATGTTACTTAAATTTTCAACATTTTGCAGGGAACGTAGCCCTGGAGTATTAGGAGAAGAAACATTAACTACAAAATAATCACCCCAATCTTTTAACAATCTAAAACTACCTAAATAATCTGTTGCTGCTGACTCTAAAGATGTTATCTTGGATTTACCAATATTTATACCATAAGGAAAAAAATTACGACAAAAAGAATAATTATTCTCCCGTAAGCTGAGAACCTCTGGAACATTTTTTCCTTGAGATTGTAATCTCATAGCTAAAGCAGCAGCACCTTGATTATTAAATCCCATTCTATTCAAAGCAGCTCGATCTATTGGCAAACGAAATAATCTTGGCTGAGGATTTCCCGGTTGTTCGTGAAGAGTAACTGTACCAAGTTCAGCAAACCCAAAACCTAATTGAGGCCAGGCATTAATGGCCACACCATCTTTATCAAATCCTGCAGCTAAACCAACGGGGTTTTTAAAGTTTAATTTCCATAAAGTTTGTTCTAGACGAGTATCCTCAAAACATAAAGATTTTTGCATCATTGTCTGCAACCCACTTATTAGTTTACTAGAGGAGTTAGTATCCATAAAACTGAGAATATTTAGGACTTGATGATGTACCCATTCTGGATCGGATTTTAATGCAGAAAATAGAGTCGGAAATATGACAGAGCGATAAATATTTAACACTTGATTCTAAATGGTAGTTGACAATTAAAAACTAAAAATGAAAACTCAAATTTTTATAAGGTATAATCTTGAGATGACAAGACTATTTTTAATCAAAGCACACTAATTAATTCTCGATTGTTAATATATCATTAATATTACTGATAAATAAGAGTTAGAGATATGCACCCGTCTCAACAGGAAAATTTTATAAAATATCTCTTTCCCATCACTAAAAACAAGATATTTTATTGAGAACAGCTTGTTTAAAATTAATATTAAGCCATATTTACTAGATTGAGCGGATATAAATTAATAATTAATAATTAATAATTAATAATTAATAATTACTTCTCATTGAAAACAGATTGAATTGACTCAAAGGAAAATTTTTCTTTATTATTCCCTGAAAATGCGAGGATTAAAACCACAATTTTTCTGCAAAAAATATTGAAAATATTATGTCCTTAAAGGCTTATGAATAAACAGTAATAGGGAGTAAAAAAAATGAGTTATGAAAGCAGAAATAATACAATAAACCATAGGAAAAGAAAGTTTTTAACTTCTAAATAATTAGGGTTTGCTGATTAATTCTCAAAGCATTGACATATAAAGACAAATAGGGTGCATCTCATATTGGCAAAAATACTTTTTTCCTATATATTTCCTGTTCCCTGTTCCCAGATCCGGTGTTCCCTAAAAGCAATAACTTTTTGGCTTTATTCACGCATTGAGATGCACCCGACAAATACCTTTTTGGGGCCTTTAAAAAGTGCACCTGTTTCAGCTCTTAATGCTCAAAAAATTAGTATTTTAGGCACATAGTTGGGCAGAAAAATTATTCTTACAATTCTTACTCCTACTTCCTCGCTCGTACCCCGTTCCTCCTGTCTCCTGTCTCCTGTCTTCCCCTCCACCGGAGGGGGAGGGGCGAGGGGTGGGTTGTCTCCTACCCTTACCCATAAGACTTTTTCAGCAAACCCTAATTAAGCTTATATATTATAATCTATTTCTTTTCTTCTCAAGATAACCATTAAATAATGAGGATAATCGATCGATGTTCAAAAAAAATGAATCAGGAACAAATCATAATAATTTGATTGCTTTAGAAAGCATAATTAGAGCAATTAGAGAAGAAGAAGATTTAGATTTCCTCATTAAAAAAGTCATCAATTATCTCCAATCAGAATTTGATTGTTGTTTAATTTGGGTATGTTTGTACGATCAATTAGCAAATAAAATAGTAGGCAAAGGTGGAATTACTCCCAATGGTGAAATTTCTGCTCTCAAACAAAAATTCACAATAAATCATGGAGATATATTAGAACAAGTATTACTGGAAAGAAAAGCAATTAAAGTCGCTGACTTAAGGGCGGAAAAGCAAGTTGGGGAATGGGTAAAAATACCGCAAACATATCAGATTAAAGGTACAATTTTCTTTCCTATACATGACAAAGAAAAATGTTTTGGTATTGCCTTAATAGGTTCACAAGAGTGGGGAAGCTCTTTAGAGCCAGCAGAAAAAGCACTACTATCTTTAATTTGGGGCGAACTAGGGCAAAAATTACACAAAATAGAAAAAGAATGGCAACAGCAACAAGCAAAACGACCTGATAAACCCATCCTCTCATTACTATCTCAATTAGGAAAATTAACAACCCTAGACCGACGCCTCGAAACAGTTGCAGAAATAACTCATAAATTTTTACAGCCATCCCGCACAAATATTTACTGGTATTATCCCAATGGACGCTATTTTTGGCGTCGTGCGAGTAATTATCAAGTAATAGTAGAATGGAGCGACTTTAAACGTCCTGCTTCTGGCATTACATTGCAAGACTTAGGTGAATTCTATCATGTACTATTAACTGGACAAATTATTTGCATCGGAGAATATTACACTTCTGTAGACAACGATATTACTCGCAGACTGACTCAACAAATTAGAGCTTCTTCTGTATTAGCAGCACCAATTATCTTAGAAGAGGAACTATTAGGATTTATTGCCGTAGAAGAACAACACAACCGTCTATGGCAAGATGATGAAAAAAACTATTTGCAAGGAGTAGGTCAACTGATAGCTTTAACTTCTCCCCTCTCAGAAATGCAAGATAAAATTCGTCAAGCTAAACTAGACCAAACCTTAACTGCAGGCATAACTCGTGCTATTTACGGTGATGATGATTGGCAAAAAACCCTAAAAACAACAGCAGAAAAAATATCTCAGCGCTTAGGTGCTAAATATTTTGTGTTGACTATCCGCAACAGAGGACAATTTGAAGTTGTTTATCAAAATCATTCTACCCAAAGTCGAACAGTCAAAACTGCTCTACCCCCCCTCAGTCAGAAAGATATGGCCTTACTAGGCCGAAATACTGGAGTAGTAGGCATTGAAAATTGGTCAGAAAGTCATATATTGGGTGCTTGGCAGGAAGATTTTGAGAAACTTGGAGTACGTTCTCTTCTCTTGTGCTGCACCATAGGAGCTGGGAAAAACGAACAAGAAGAATTTATTACAAAAAATCAAGGCGATCGCTACAACCAACCTGAAGGACTCGTAATTATTGGTGATGAAACACCCCGCACCTGGACTCGCAATGAACGAGAATTAGTACAAATTGTCAGTCAACAGTTAGGTTTTCTCCTGCATCAAAGGCATATTAATCAGATAATCAACAAGCAGCAGCAATATACGCAATATCTACAGTCTGGTTTAACTACTGTACAACCAACGACAATACTGGCAAATTCAACAAAAATATCGATTGACTCTTCCAACTCCTTATTATTACAAGAAGTGAAAAATTTGGAACCAGTGGGAGAACAGAGCGTATTAGGAAATTTATCACTGGACAATCTCGAACGAAATTTTCTTGAATTTATTGCTCAAGCAATTGTAGGAATAACAGAGATCAACCTGCAAACTGTTCCCCTAGTTGGTTTAATTACCTGGTATCCAGTATCACAAACAGGTAGAGTAATTAGCTATAGTTATCTTGAGTCTCATATTACTAGCACTGACAAAATTTCGATTCCAGTTCGCACTGATTCTTGGATTCAACAAATAATTTCTACAAATGGTTGGTTGCATCTGAGCGTAAGTGATGTTCCAGCAAAAACTCTACGGTGGCTCAATATTCTTCATAGCGGTCAGGTTATAGCAACTGCTTTGCGTACTGCTGTTGAACATCAACCAACTGGTATATTATTACTTGCAGATCCTCACAAAATTTTATGGCAAAAAACAGAAGTACCACAACCACCAAATTCTCCTACTGAAACTCTGAAAAATTTATTGACTCATTTGGTTTCTCAGTTTGCATGGTCGCGTCGCTATTTGATAGTCAAGACTACTTTGGAATCTCAGCGAGAGGAATTAGAGTGGTTGAACTGGTATAAACAAAGGCGTTTAGAAGAACTTTACCGTACTGTTGGTTCTGGTTTTAAACAGTTAAGTGAATTGAATTATACTCCATCAGAAAATCCAGCTCAACAGAAAAATGTATTGACAAATCTACGTTATCAGCAATTATTACGACAAATTGGGAATGTTTTATCATCTACTACTTCATTATTGAAACAAGAAAAATGGCGTTTACAAGCAAATTTTGATGTTGTATCTGTAGCTAATTTGTTGAGGCGATCGCTCACTCGAATTGATTCCCATGTTAAAAAAAGACAATTGCAATTAGAAGTTCATCGGGAAGGAAATTTGAATATTTATGGAGACAGTATTAAATTAGAATTAGTTGTTTATGAGCTTTTGATTGGTGCCTGTCGTCGTTCTCCAACTGGAGGAAAAATTGATATTAAATGCCAAACTATAGATGAAGAATGGTTAGAAATTTCTATTCTTGATGCAGGTAAGATTAGCTCAAAATTAATTGCAGAATTTAAATCCACTTCCATCCCAGATGTATTAGAACCTTCTCCATTAGTTTCACCTCCAGGCAAGCATTTAATTATCTGTCGGCGAGTAATTCAACAAATGGGAGGAGAGTTGGAGTTAAATTTACAAGAAAGTGGTTTAATTGAAAGTAAATTACTTTTACCCTTAGCTCTCCTTTGATTTCTACAAAATTTAGGGAGTAGGGAGTAGGGAGTAGGGAGTAGGGGAGTAGGGGAGTAGAGGAGCAGGAAAGTAATTTTTTTTTGCCCAACGATGCGCCTACAGCGGTTTTCATTTGGGTAAACCACAGTAGGGGCGATTTCCGTTCCGGAATGCTCCGCAAACACGAATCGCCCCTACACGATTTTTGCTTGTGAAGATGTGGTTCATCAATTTGAAAAGCGCTGTAATTAGGGCTTGCTGAAAAAGTCTTTTAGTGGGGGGAGGAGACAGGAGACAGGAGACAGGAGACAGGAGAAATAGGAATGAGCGAGGAGGTAGTCGGAAAAATTGTCCCTTGATTTTTCTGCCCAACTCTTGCCTAAGATACTCACTTTTTGAGCATGAAGAGCTGAAAACCAGGCACTTTTTTCAAACCCAAAAAGGCTAAAATCTTTATATGTCAATGCTTTTTGATTTAATCAGCAAGCCCTAATTAGTGATAACAAAACTTTCTCCTTCTTTTCTTCTTTCTTCCCTCCTGAATTCAGAATTCAGAATTCTGAGTAATTTATTTATAACTGTTCAACCAGACATGATATTACTTATAATCCTGAAAAGTGTTAAAATATAAAATTAACACTAATTCACATAATTGAAAAAAATAAACTTAAGCTCTTTGGCTTATTATAAAATGTTTGTCAAATAAATATTAAACGACATAGGGTGTTAAGTGTGTCACATAATGCATACCTCCCACAAAACAGGTCGGTGAGATGTAAGGCCAACCATTATTCCAAAAATGGTAAGTGTGCCGTCACACATCCTACTTAATCAGCATATTAGTAAAAATTAAAAATCTTAGCTATGACTGACAAATACCAAGCAAACAATGTAGCTCAACTTATTTATACTACAGCTATTAGTGTAATTGAAGAATGTAGCAGTAAAATTTTTTCTAATATTTTAGATGCTCATATTATTCAGTTTCAAGCTAATTTCAATATTTTGAATGCCACAGAAAGCCAACAACTAAAAGCAGCAATTGAACAGTTATATAGTAATTATAAAATACAGCAAATACCAGCATTACACATTGCCAGTATAGATTTTATTATTGGTCGAGAGGAATATGCTAATAATCAAATAGATACAGCATTAAATAAATTTAAAAATAGCCTATTAATCTGGGAAAAAAGTACAAATTTTCTACCTGGAGAAGTAGTTAATCAACAAATCAATGAAAGATTAGAAAAAATAGGAATTGTATTATTTTATATCGGATTATGTTGCGAACATAAAGGCAATTCAAACATTCCAGTAGAACAAAAAAATAATTATTGGCAACAAGCACAACATAATTTTCAGCAAAGTTTAGATTTATTTGGTAAAATAGACCGACAAGAATTAGTAGCTAAATTCATCATTCAGCAAGGTGAAGTTCTCAAAAAATTAGAAGCATGGGGCGATCTATACAAGCTTGCTCAAAAAGCTTTAGAACTACATTTAACTTACGGTACAGAAGAACAAATTGCTCATGATTATGGATTTTTGGCTGAGGCAGCAATGCACGAGTCAAAATGGGACCATGCTAGTCAATTAGCAGAATTAGCAGTTGCCATTCAAAATCAATCCATAGGAGACCCTCTAGAAATTGCAGAATATCAAAATTCTTATTTCTCAATTTTAACTGAATCTCAAAGTAATTTAGAAGAGTGGCAAGCTACTGTTAATCAACTAGAAAAAGCACGACGAAAAACAAACCCTCATCATGATTTACAGTCCTATATTTCCATACTAAAAGCATTAAAAAAACTTTATTTTGACCAAGACCAATATGGAAAATCTGCCAGAGTCAAAGAAGAACAATTACGAGTTGAACATCAATATGGATTAAAAGCTTTTATCGGAATAAATCCATTACAACCACAACAAAACTCTGATAATAATCTGATAGTTCCTAGAGAAATTAAAGTTTCTGGTCGCCTAGAAGACTTGAATAATTTAGTGGGAAGAATCAAAAGCCAGGAGCATAAACTAATAGTTATACATGGAGTCTCTGGTGTGGGTAAAAGTTCTTTAATTAATTCTGGATTAATACCTACTCTACTAGCAGAAAATTCAGATGAGAATCAAGAAATTTCACCCATACTACTGCGAGTTTATACAGATTGGATGAGAAATTCTGACTCTGCAACTTGGAATCTAGAATATGTATTAGAAACATTGCGTAAAAACCATCAAAAAAATAATTTAAAAGTATTAATTTTAGACCAGTTTGAAGAGTTATTTACTGTCTGTCCAAAACTAGCTCAAAGACTACCACTTTATCAATTTTTATATGACTGTTTAAACTTGGATTTTGTTAAAGTAGTTTTATCTATTCAAACAAATTACTTACATTACTTATTAGAGTGCGATCGCCAGGCAAACTTAGAAACAGTAATTAACTATGAAATTTTATCTAAGGAAATTCTTTACTACATCAGTAATTTTGAGCCAAATCATAGTCAAGAAATTATCAAAAATTTAATTGGATTTGCTCAATTAGATTGGGAGCCAGATTTAATTTCTCAAGTAGTAAAAGATTTAAGTTCAGCAGACAACACAGTAAGTCCGATTGAATTGCAAGTAGTAGGCACTCAACTTCAAGAAGAAGCAATTACAACTGTTGAAGCATATCATAAACTAGGAAATAATCCTATCAAAAAACTCACAATAAACTTTATAGATGGAGTAATAAAAGATTGTGGTTTTCTGAACGGACAAACAGCAATATCTGTCTTATACTTATTAACAAATGAACATGGTACACGCCCTCTAAGAACTCATTCTGAATTAGCATCAGAGTTATTAATGGAAGCCAATAAATTAGATTTAGTTTTAGATGTATTAGTTGCTCGAGGATTAGTTTTGCTGCTGCCAGATTTACCAGAAAATAGTTATCAATTAGCTCATAACTATTTAATTCCTTTAGTTCGAGAACAGAAACAGGAAGGAGAAAAATCAATTTCTGAATTTGAATTTGACGGAGATATGATGTAAGCATTAATTAATAATTAATAATTAATAATTAATAATTAATAATTAATAATTAGGGTTTAAAGAAATAATATCTCCTTATATTCAATCCTCTCGGTTTTAACCAGAGGTAATTATCAATTATCCATGATCAATTATCAATTAATGAACTCTCTTTGAAAAAAAGAGGATTGACTAAAAGGAAATTTTTTTCTTCTCTTGGTCGATTGGATATGGCGAGGTCTCCTCGCCATCCCTCGACCGCTTTTTTATCCTTTAAAAGAGAGGCTTTAAACCTTAATTATTCGCTAAGGGAGTAGGGGAGATTGAATATTGAAATAATTATAAAATTATCAACATATACAACATATATATGATACCTGAAGTGACAAGATATAATTATTTACCTTAGCTTCATTTTTAACTCAGTTTAATTTAAGGTATATACACCATTCTTAAAATTGAAAATATTGTAATTTTATAGCAGAAGAAAGAAGGAAGAAGGAAGAAGGAAGAAGGAAAAATTTTTCCTTCTTGTATCATGTCCAGTAACATCGTTTGTGTATAGAATCAAGTCACAATTGGAAGAAACCTTTCTGCCTTCCTTCCACCAAAATATAAGTATTCAAGCGGACGATATTATTTCTTACCGAATAATTAATAATTGTTAATTAAATAATTCAGCTTTATTAGCTTCCCCTTTCAAAGGGAAAAAAAAGAAGAAAAAAATCCTTTTAATCAATCCTCTTATTTATAAGAAGAGGTAATTCTAAATTCTAAATTCTAAATTCTAAATTCTTAAATTCTTCCTTATTGAATTATGAAAAAACTAGCTAAAATCATCCTCAATACTGCTTTATTTGCTAGCTTGGGTTTGAGTTCTATAGTCATACAAGCAGGTAGTTGGGATAACTTTAAACTGCGCTATTTTCATCTAACACAATATCTAAATAATCAAGATAAAGAACTCCAAGATATTCAAGCACAAAACCTCGATCCTCAGAAATATAGTCGAATTAATTTAGATCAACTTTTGAATGGCGGACCGCCAAAAGATGGTATTCCTTCTATTGATAAACCGAAATTTGATACAGCCACAACAACACCTTTTTCAACTAATGAAACAGTAATTGGTATAGAAATAAATGGTGAAGCTGTTGCTTATCCTTTTGGCATTATGAATTGGCATGAAATTGTTAATGATACAGTAGGAGGAATGAAAATTACTGTTTCTTATTGCCCTCTTTGTGACACTATAATCGCATTTGAACGTGGTAATACAACTTATGGAGTTTCTGGCAAACTTTATCAAAGTTGTTTAGTTATGTACGACCGCTCTAATGATACTCTTTATTCTCAACCTTGGGCCATTGGTATTCTTGGCCGGAATGTTAACAGTAACTTAAATAGAATTTCTGCCATTAAAACTACTCTAGAAAATTGGTTAGCAGCCCATCCTGATAGTAAGATTTTATCTACAAAAACAGGTTATAAACGTGACTATTTTAACTATCCTTACGGCAGCTACTATACCGATAAAATGTTGATTTTTCCAGTCAGAAATCAAGACAAAATTAATCAACATCCTAAAGCTATTATTAGCTATGTTTGGGAAGCAGACCGACAAACACCTGAAAATTATTTCTCAGGTAGTAGTGTTCAGTTTTTACATTCAGAAATTAAGCAACTAAAAGAAAAAATTGTAGAATTTAATGGGCGAAAAATTCGTGCCAAATGGGACAGTAAAATGCAAACCGTCATTGTTGAAGAATTCGATGGTACAACTATCCCTAGTTCAACCGCTTTTGCCTTTGTTTATCCAGCATTTTTTCCACAAGAATAGCTATTTCAGTTATCAGTTATCAGTTATCAGTTATCAGTTATCAGATAGTTTTGTTTTGCTTTGCTTTGCTTTGCTTTGTGGAATGGGTTTTGTGGAATGGGCCTCTGGCCCGTTCATTCCGTTCATTCCCGTTCCCCAGAAAATACTAAACCCTAAGTCGCAAAAAGTCACAGAAACTCCAATGATACAGACTATAACAGATTTCTCCCCCAATTTCTTGCTGATGTAAAAATTCTACCCAAGTTTCCAGCACCTCTTCTATATCATATTCATCAATGTCTACGAACTGAGCATTGCCAGAACATAGCGATCGCTCTATCCCCTCCACAGAAACTGCTTCTTCTTCCTCCACTAACACCCTCAGCACTCCTAACTCAATTTCTGACAAACCCTCACCCCCCATTTTTTCCCACAAACCCTGATAATATTCCTCCAAACCTGCCGTAGGGACATTCCATCGAACCTTCCAAGGGCGAATGCCATTCGCCCCTACAGTTGTCTCCCCCCCTTCCAAAAAGAGGTTAGAATTCCGGTCCCCCCCTTCCCAAGGGGGGTTAGGGGGGATAACACCCAATACCCGACTCAAATACATAAAATTATTCCCACTCTCAACCACCAACTCTCGACAAAACTCTGCCTCACTCAAATAATTTTCAGCAACCCAAGATTTAATATTTTCCCCTACTCCCGGAATTGCCAAATAATGCTCAATATAAGCTCGTGCATCTTCCCGGTTTTGTTCTGGATATTCTTCTAAATTCAGTGTTTCCGCAGGAGTTTCAATTAATAAACCAGATTTTGCTCTCAGAAATGGTCTGCGGGCGAGGAGGAAATAGACTTGTTTGGGCAAATATCTGGGCAGGTAGAATATATTGGAGTCTCGTGGTTGACTTTGTGGATCGAGGTTGTCGCATCCATCCACAACTACGATTAATTTTTCCTCTGCTGTGAGGTTGTCGCTAATTTTCTGGAGTAATAGGGATAGATACCAACTACCTTCCGTAACATTGTCGGGAAGGGTGGGGTTTTGGTTTTCTATTTTTTGGATGAGTTGGGTGCAAATGGTAATTAGAAATTCGTCAGCGCGGTTTTTGCCCTCAACTTCCGCAGTGTAATAAACAGTTTGGGGGTTTTGCATGGTGTAGTTGGCGAGGATGGCACTTTTACCACTACCGGGGGAACCGATGAGAGTGAAGTAACCGTGGTTGTGGTTTTGGAGGAAGTTATTGATGGTGGTGGAGATGAGAGAGCGATCGACATAATTTTCAGTTTTTTGTTGAATGAATTGTTGAAATATTGTTGGGTAGGGGGTGGTTGGAGTGAGAATTTGAGGTTTGTTGTTCATGGTTGTTTCTCCATTCCTTCCAGGCGGAAGAAATGTAAGTTTCCTGAAGCTTCCCCTACTACAATAGTCATCCCATTGGGTGCAACAGTACAGCATTCTACAGGACTTTCTCCAGTGAAAATGGCAACTTCTGCCCCAGTTTCCAGACTCCAGACTTTGATAGTGTTATCACCTGAACCAGAGATCGCTTGCTTGCCATCAGGGGTGACTGCTACTGTATTTACCGAGTCACTGTGGCCTTTTAGCGTCTGAATTTCCTCCCCTGTTTTCATATCCCAGAGTTTGATAGTGTTATCATCCGAACCCGAAATCACTTGTTTGCCATCAGGGGTGACTGCTACCGCATTTACCGAGTCACTATGACCCTTTAGCGTCTGAATTTCTCTCCCAGTTCTCAGACTCCAGACTTTGATGGTATTATCCTTTGAACCAGAAATCACTTGCTTACCATCAGGGGTGACTACTACAGCATTTACCCAGTCGCTATGACCTCTTAGGGTGTGAGTTTCTTTTCCAGCTAGGGTATAAATATCTCTTCGAGTTGGGGTATGAATGCCACCTCTTCTAGTTTTCAGACTCCAGACTTTGATAGTATTATCCTTTGAACCAGAAATCACTTGCTTACCACCAGGGGTGACGGCTAAAGCATTTACTGAGTCGCTATGACCTGTGAGGATACCAATTTCCTCCCCAGTTTCCATATCCCAGAGTTTGATAGTACTGTCAGATAAGCCAGAAATTACTTGCTCGCCATCAGGGGTGACTTCTACAGCTCTTATAAAAGACCTCTCGAATAGCCTTCTAGCTGAGGCTGGTATAAAAAGGTTGTTAGACGTTAATCCCAATCTAAAGGGTGATAAAATACGGTCAATATCGTCAATATCAAAAAGATCGTCATATTCTACAAGTGGATATCTCAATCTGAATCTGAATCTTCTAAAGAGAGAGGAAAAATCCTCATTTTTTCTAATTCGAGAGTAGTCACCATCTATAAACCTACTTCCCCGTTCCAGACTCCAGAGTTTAACAGCATGGTCATCTGAAGCGGAAATAGCTTGTCTGCTATCAGGGGTGAATGCTACAGTATTTACCGAGCAAATATGACCTTTTAGAGCATAAGTTTCCTCCCCAGTTTTCATATCCCAGAGTTTGATAGTGTTGTCACTAGAAGCAGAAATCACTTGCTTGCCATCAGGGGTGACTGCTACAGCATTTACCCAGTTGCTATGACCTCTTAGGGTCTTAATTTTGGCTCCAGTCTCAATGTTCCACACTTTGATAGCGTTTTCCTTTGAAGCAGAAATCACTTGCTTGCCATCAGGAGTGACTGCTACAGCATTTACCAGTTCCCTATGACTTTTTAGGGTCTTAATTTTGGCTCCAGTCTCAATGTCCCACACTTTGATAGTATTGTCCCATGAACCCGAAACCACTTGTTTGCCATCAGGGGTGACTGCTACAGCGTTTACCCAGTCGCTATGACCTCTTAGGGTCTTAATTTTGGCTCCAGTCTCAATGTTCCACACTTTGATAGTATTGTCCCATGAACCCGAAATCACTTGTTTGCCATCAGGGGTGACTGCTACAGCATTTACCCGGTCGCTATGACCTCTTAGGGTCTTAATTTTGGCTCCAGTCTCAATGTCCCACACTTTGATAGTATTGTCCCATGAACCCGAAATCACTTGTTTGCCATCAAGGGTGACTGCTACAGCTATTACTGAGTTTCTATGACCTTTTAGTGTATGAGTTTCTGCCCCTGTCTCCAGACTCCAGACTTTGATTGTTTTGTCATCTGAAGCAGAAACCACTTGGTTGCCATCGGGGGTAACTGCTACAGCTATTACTGAGTTTCTATGACCTACAAGGGTATGAATTTCTGCTCCTGTTTCAAGACTCCAGACTTTGATTGTTTTGTCAAATGAGGCGGAAATCACTTGCTTGCCATCAGGGGTGACTGCTAGAGCATTTACCGAGTCGCTATGACCTGAAAGAGTACGGGTCAAAGGCCCTCCAGGAGTGATTAAGCTCGTTGTCAAGGGTCGCAACCAGATATTATGTTTGTTCTGCTTTGCTTCTAACAGTAACTCCCAAATTTCTGGCTCGCGAAAATACTGCGTCCTCCCCCATAACTGACTTGCCAGTTGCTCCCCATCCTTTTCCAAAATATGCGCCGACAGTCGCAACGCTCCTTGAATTAATTTCAAAGTTTTAACTTTATCATTGTCATCCTCAACTAGATCGTAATCTTCAATTAACGCCTGCACCCCAAACTCAGAATGTTGCACCTTTGCTACCAGGAAATCAAAATTAGTCAGGAGTTTGTAATACTTCTCCAATTGCTTTGACTCCACCAGAGTATGAATATTACCCAACATCGCACGTTGACGCGCAGGCGTTGCAGAAGCTAATTTTTCAGCAAATTTCCCCACAATATTACTCCTGTCTAAGAAACTTTTTGTTAACTCATATTTGTTAAAGCTCTCTACTGGGTTTGATCCCCCCAACCCCCCTTACCAAGGGGGGCTTAAGAATTAAGATTCATGCAACAAAGCCTTAAAATAGTATAAAAGTAAAGAGTCTGGTCCCCCCCTTTTCAAGGGGGGTTAGGGGGGATCAGAAAGATTGATCGCTTCCACCCAACACTTCCTAAACAACTTCTAAACATCGGAATATAAATCATCCGCCATCCGTGCATTCACTTCCTTAAACAACTTGCGGTTACTACCCAACTGCCTTTGCTCTTGGAGAAAATCAAGAAAACTTGCATGATAGATGCCGTAGCAAGTTTCCTTCCCAATTTTCCGCTTACTCAAAAATTCCACCCACTCTTCCAGAATATATTCCACATCAGACTCCTCCTGTTGCCCCCATTTGGCAATCATGTCCAGGGTAGGCATAGTCCGACTTGCCACCAAAATAAACAAAACAATAAGCTTATTTTTCTGGGGTTTATCATCCATTCCCATTCGCGCCCAATGTTTTTGATAATAATCTTGCAAACCATCAGGCAATTCCTTCAAAATCAAATCTTGATAATTACCTTTAGCAATATCCGGTAACACATAACGCAGATACATGAAATTATTTTCACTCTTTTCTGCCACCTGCTCAATAAAATCTTCCTTTTTAATATCCCGCTCTTGCACCCAGTTTTGCAACCTAACCCCATAGTCTCGGTCTGCATTCAACATAAAACCGATATATTTTTTCACATCATCCCGACTCAAACCCTGATATTGACTCGCCCTCAAATCTAATTCTGTCATCCCCCCCCCTGGAGAAACACTCAAACGTTTGTTCTTACGTTCATAAGGTCGCCTAGTCAAGAAAAAATAAACCCCATCCGGCAGCGTCGTCGGAAAATCAAGAATATTACCGCCTCCAGTTTGATCCACCTCATCCAAAGCATCAACCACAATAACCAACTTTTGCCCCCGAAGCTTTTCACTAACCCTTTGCAGCAAAGCAGACAAACCAAGGCGATCGGCATCTTGCAACTCATAGCGTCTAATCAATTGTTGGCGGATACTCTCGAGAAAAAGTTCTAGTTTATTACGACCATCAGCACGAATATTAAAATAACAGGGACACTTATGGTCATAAACATATTTAGCAGCAATAGCACTTTTGCCCATCCCCGGCTCTCCAACCACAGTAAAATAACCGTTAGAATTATCCCTAATAAAATTCTCAAATTCCTTAAATACAAATTCCCGACCACAAAAAGCCTTAATTTTTTCCTCAATTAAAGACTTAAACTCCGGCGGATATTCGTCAAAATTCCATTCTGGATAAGGCCAAAATTCTAAAGATTTACTCCGCTTCGCCACATCAATAAAAACTCGGCCAAATTCTTCTAATTCTGACTTAACGTCAATCTCGGATTCTTTTATTTCATCCCCCAAAGCATAAGATTGAATAAAGTCATCAGCTTTATTCCAGAAACTTATAGGAGAATTGGCAGCATAGGCACTCCAAAAAGCCTTTCTTATTTCCTTTTCCCGCAAAAGCTTCAAAATTGGCTCATCCTTACCCACACCATATTCCACCAAAGCATAAACATAAACCCCATCAACATCTTTCGGAGGTTGTGTAGGGTCAAGTTTTAATTTTTTTAAAGTATTAACAACAAGTTCATTTCGTTGAGCTGCATCGATCGCTTGAGGAACAGCAGATTTAGCAGCATTAATAATCGTTTTAACAATATTATCTAACATAAATTAAACCTCAAGTTAGGAATAGCAAATCGAAAGCAGAAAGTTTTTTCTAGGATTTTTCAATTAGACCTAGAGCAAAGTTTAAGAGTTCCACCCTTTTTTCTTCCGAAAGGAAATTAATCAGAGCAGTAACTTTATCTGTTGTAGTTAACCATTGCTTAGTTTGAGCTTGCCAAACAACAATAAATTGATTATTACTTAGACTACATAAGGCTAAAGTTTCTCCTTGTTCATTAGAAAATTCAACTTCATATTTTCCATCATTATAACATTCAACAATTGTCCCTCTATTGCCTATAAATTGTTGATCTGAAGGTAAATTAACTAATAATTCAACAACATCAAATAACTCAGGTTTAATCATAATCTTTTCCTCACATATAAGGTAATTAATCTAGCAGTATTAATCCCTCGTTCAACAATCCATCCTGTACGAACAATCTCTTTTTGTCCTTCTTGTGTGCCGATAATTTCTAAATCTATTTGATAGCGATCGCCATGTTCATCGCTAGATTTAAAAATAGCTTCGGCTTCTAAAGCTTGAGTAGAAATTTGTTCTAATAGTAGTTCATAATTATCTTTTGTGAAACCCAAATGACGCTCAAACATGAGAGCTTTATTAGCACCTTTCGGGTTCTCAGGATTGAGAGCATATTCTGTTAGTTTACGAGGATTAATCGTAATTTGGTTGATAATTTCTCTCAGTTTCATATTGTATGCTTCTTTTAAAGAATAAGTAGATAACAGCACCCAAGACTAGCCAGTTAAAGAGTGCTATGCTATCCATTCTTTATTTACTATTCTACTAGATGGCGTTTATTAGAATTATGTTTATTAATAAACACCTACATTCGTAGCTTTTTCCTCTTAGTTTAGGGTCATTATGGTTCCACCAAACAAAAATATGAGTGTCTAGAACAATCATAAAACCTCTTCATAACAAGTCTCCATATCCCAGTCTTCTACAGAAATAGCTGGTTCTTGGGGATCGGCATAATCAAGATATGGCTGTTTATTTGCCAATGGATTAGAAGGATATTCTTCTTTATTTTCACTAATATTAACAACTTCAACCCGCTTATTTTGAATAGCTTCATTTAATATTTCTGAAGCGAGTTCTTCTACAGATACTTGTTTTTTAGCCGCTGCTTTTTTCAAAATTGATTAAGCCTCTGGAGTAATATTAACATTCGTTTTAATCATAATCTTTTCCTCTAAATTTCATAATTATAGGGAGTAGGGAATAGGGAGCAGGGAATAGGGAACGGAAGGAGGGAATTAGGATAGCTTAAATCATCGTCAGCATTCTGCGTTGTCAGCTATCAGTTTCGTTTAACTGTTAATTGTTAACTGATAACTTAAATTACCAATATTTTTGAGAGCTGCTAAAACTTGCTCCAATTCATTTTCTTTCTCAATAGACAAAGCATAAGAACGACCATATATAGGAACATCTGCTTTTTGAAGTTTAACAAAAACAAACTCTCTACCATTCAGCAAAAAAGCAAACGTTGGCCGATCGTGTTGCGAGTTTTTCAACATATAAACTAGAGCTTGAGGTAGAGCTGCCGTAACATCAAATTTAGTCCTTTTGGATTCAATAACCAATATCCAAAATCTCTGTTGTAGAACTAAAACATCTATTCTACCTCTAACAATTAAATCATTATCTTCATCAGAAATTTCCACAGAAGTTTCAGTTGTTATGGAAAAGGGAGATTGAAAAAATCCAGCTAAATCTAGTAAAGGTGCTAAAATAACCAACTTGACTCCCTCTTCCAATAAAGGGCGACGATTAACTAAGTTAAAATAGTTACTTCTAACTCTTTCTAAACTGCGTTTTTCTTCATCAGTTAAAGAAGGTAAATTATCTTGCCATTCTCGAAAAAATTTACTATCAGTTGTTAGTTGCAGTCCGAAATTTTCTTGTAATTCTTCTAGAGTAATATCCTGAGCTTGAATAGTTTTAACCATTAAAAATCATTGCTTTTAGGGAACAGGGAACAGGGAACAGGGAACAGGGAACAGGGAATAGTCTCTACAAATTAGGAACTACATTCGTGACTTTTTTATCACTCTTTAACCACTCCTTATATTTCTGTTCATCGCCACCAAAAGAATCAACAGTTACTGGCATTAATTCAATAGGTTCAATAAAATCTTTTACCTCATCAGGAGTCATTGGTTTATAAACACAAAATGCCAAAACAATATCCTTAAATAAAGGTATCTGTCCTTCATTAGGAGAATACCTACAAACATCCGTTACCACCCATCCAGTAGGTATTTCAGTAGTAGGTTTTCCCGGCGCTCCAAAAATAGACATTGTTAAACGACGACCTATTTCTCGTTTTTCATCAAACTTTCCACATTGATAACTTGTTTGTAGATGGCGTTTAACAGTAGACTTTGGCGACAAATAATTAGGTTCTAAAACCATCTTTTCACCATCTTTAATGAAGTACATAATAGCTGTAGCTTCTTCACTAAAAGTTTTATTATTCACTCCTATTAATCCTCCTGATAAAATTCCGTTGTATGACTACGGTCGTCTGTTTCTTCAAATTGACATTCTGTATCTAAATACTATTCGAGCCATCATTTTCTATCTTAACTAGATTCCAACCAGGGTTTCTCCTTGCCATATTCTCACAATCTTCTGGAGATGCTGCCCAGTGACTAAACCGCTTTCTTTTTTTGTCTTTATCTGCCATCTATAATCTTTCACACAAAATTTTATTCTGACTTCTGACTCCTGACTCCTGACTCCTTTCTTCGCAGGCAAGATGCCCGCACTACCCAGGTTTTATTGTTCTGCTAACTCCCGACTCCTGAATTCTAAATTCTAAATTCTAAATTCTAAATTCTAAATTCTAAATTCTAAATTCTTAACTACAAAACTCCCTTAGAACTAGGAATTTCCCCAACTCGCCTGGGGTCAATTTCCGTAGCCATCCGTAGAGAACGAGCAAAAGCTTTAAACCCCGCCTCAATAATATGATGAGAATTAATCCCCGCCAACTGCCGAATATGCAAAGTCATCAAACTATTATTAGCCACAGCCACAAAAAATTCCCGCACCAACTGAGTATCATAACTACCAACCCGTTGAGTAGGCATTTCCAAACCATAACTCAAATGTGGACGACCAGAAAAATCCAAGGCCACCTGAACCAATGCCTCATCCAAAGGAGCCAGAAAATGACCAAAACGCACAATACCCTTGCGATCGCCCAACGCCTGCTTTAAAGCCTGGCCCAAAGTAATCCCCACATCCTCATTAGTATGATGGTCATCAATTTCAATATCCCCCACAGCATGGACATCCAAATCAATTAGTCCATGAGAAGAAATTTGATGCAACATATGGTCTAAAAAAGGAATTCCAGTATTAGCCTTACAATTACCCACACCATCAAGATTAAGACTAACAGTCACATCAGTTTCTCCAGTAGTTCGTTTCACCGAAGCAACTCTAGCAGGCAAATCAAGTTTTTCTGTAATAGTAGATTGAGAAGGGCGATCGCTTATTTGCATAATAAAAATATAAATATAAATTTTGAATTTTAATTTTTCAATATTAGGGGCAGGTTCCGCACTATATGTTAATTGCTCAACATTAAATTTAGATGAACCCGCCCCATTCCCCCATGTCAGTCCAGTAGGTTGGGTTGACGCAGGAAACCCAACAACAACCCACCAAACCCAACCTTAACTTAAGTCAATCGGGAAACTCTACTGCTATAAATAGCAGTTGCCATCACAATTAGGACATTCTCAAATATAGTCCGTATCACAAATGTAGGGGCGAATGGCTATTTACCCCTACTGACTTCACCTATACTTTCTTCACTTTTGACTTTTGACTTCACCTATACTTTCTTCACTTTTGACTTTTGACTTTTGACTTTTGACTTCACCTATACTTTCTTCACTTCTGACTTTTGACTTTTGACTTTTGACTTTTGACTTCACCTATACTTTCTTCACTTTTGACTTTTGACTTTTGACTTTTGACTTAAAACTCACATTCCCATAATTTCATAACCAGAGTCCACATAGATAACCTGACCAGTAATGCCACTTGACAGATCACTACACAAAAAAGCAGCAGTATTACCAACTTCAATTTGAGTCACAGTCCGACGTAATGGAGCTATTTGTTCCACATGATGAATCATATCCTTAATACCACCCACTGCCGAAGAAGCCAAAGTTTTAATTGGACCAGCAGAAATAGCGTTGACCCGAATATTTTTCTGCCCAAGTTCCGCTGCCAAATAACGAACATTCATCTCCAAAGCAGACTTAGCAATGCCCATCACATTATAATTAGGAACTACCCGCACGCCCCCCAAATAAGTCAGAGTTACAATACTCCCTCCTTCGGTCATCAGTTCTTTCGCTTCGGAACTCAAATCAATCAGAGAATAAGAACTAATTTCCAAAGCACGAGTAAACCCTTCACGGCTAGTTTTACTAAAATCCCCAGACAATTCATCCTTACCTGCAAAGGCCAAACAATGAATCAAAATATCCAACTTACCCCATTTTTCCCCTATTGCAGCAAAAGTAGCCTTCACCTGTTCGTCGTCCTGAACATTACAAGGTAAATATAAAGAAGGACTCAAAGGTTCTACTAACTCCCAAACCTTCTTTTCAAATCTACCCTTATCGTCCGGTAAAAAAGTGACACCCAAATTTGCTCCAGCTTTGTAGAGTTGTTGAGCAATTCCCCATGCAATAGAACGATTATTCGCAATACCTGTTACTAGAGCATTTTTTCCTGTTAAATCTAACATAATACCTTGATTTATTGAGAAACTATAGTAAAATTTTCAATCAAATAATAAAGTCTAAAATTTAATTTCATACTTAGAAGCTATAATACATAGCATCTTTGACATCAAGCAAATTTATAGATAAGATTAGCGCTTATGGCCATAATTAGAAGTTAAATTTCTCAGTGTCAATCCCCTAATCTATACAAATATATAAAATCAAGTAAGTATTAAATATATATATAGCAATATGTTGAAAATTACATAGTATATTTCAGGAACTGAGCTATTTAAGGTTAAGAGACATTTAGTTAGTTATTAGAGAGTAAGGAAATTGGTCGTGACGCATGATAGACCGCTAGCAGCAGTTTTCCGTAATATATCTGGTGGGTCATATCCGCCAGTTGTAGAAACTTTTGAACGGGGTAAGACAATATTTTTTCCAGGAGACCCTGCAGAGCGCGTCTACGTTCTCATTAAAGGCGCAGTGAAGCTATCAAGGGTGTATGAAGCAGGAGATGAAATTACAGTGGCCTTGCTCCGGGAAAATAGTGTATTTGGAGTATTGTCTCTAATTACAGGCCATAAGTCTGACCGTTTCTACCATGCAGTGGCTTTTACGCCAGTAGAATTAATATCTGTGCCAATTGACCAGGTGGAGAAAGCTCTCAGAGAAGATCCAGATTTGTCAGTTGTCTTATTGCGTGGACTTTCATCTCGAATTTTACAGACAGAGATGATGATTGAAACTTTGGCACACCGGGATATGGGGTCTAGACTGGTTAGCTTTTTGTTAATCCTTTGTCGAGATTTTGGAGTTCCTAGCAAAGATGGGATTACCATAGATTTGAAATTATCTCACCAAGCAATTGCAGAAGCAATTGGGTCAACAAGGGTGACGGTTACTCGTCTGCTCGGAGACCTTCGGCAAGATGGGATGATATCTATTCACAAGAAGAAAATTACAGTACATAACCCAGTGGCTTTAAGTCAACAATTTACCTGATTTACCTAAACTACACGGGAGCATGAAAGCCATCGTCTTTTAAGCGATGGATGAAAGGCGAGGAGTCGGATTTTAATCTTCGGTATTTTATTTTACCGAGGAAAGTTATACAAGTATTGCTTCATTTTTAGATGGTGACAATCTACCTAATTATGGTGAGAAACCCAATGATTGGAAACCGTCAGGAAAGAGAATTAAGCATGGTTTGTATAGAACAGGTAATAATTGGTGTATTAATGCAGACTGTAATGGGGCTGCAAATATAATCACAAAAGTAAGCAGCAAAGCATGGGTTAAACTTAAGCCGACTGTGTAGGGGCACTGCGGAAATTGTCCCCAAAGAGTATATCTTTGGTCAGCTAGGAAAAAACGAAGCAACATGGATTTATCGGTGTTGCGTAGTATCAACTTAGAATCCCCGTGACTTAAGTCCGGGGAGTAGTCAAAGACACAAATATCTGTAAAAATTAAGATGAAATAACTGCTGAGGGTAAACTGAAAAAATTTTATAATGGCAATCTGAGGAGAAAATATTATTTTCTCTTAAAATATTAATTAAGCAAAGAGATTGCCTTATAGAAACCAGAGAATTTTATATTTAACAGCTAGTCAAATAAATAATTACTGTCTATAATTTTTGATATTAGGCATAGTAGCCTGAGACAATAAACTAAAGGCAACCTTAAAATTAAACTACTACCAGCAGCCATTAATGACCGCCGGTATTATCTTAGTATTAGCAATTCTGGTTTTAGGTGGTGTCATCGCTACTATTAGCGATCGCCTAGGTACAAAGGTAGGTAAAGCTAGACTACGACTTTTTAATCTTAGGCCCCGCGATACTGCTGTATTGGTAACCATGATCACTGGCAGTATTCTTTCAGCATTAACCTTAGCTATCCTATTTGCAACTAGCAAACCATTAAGAAAAGGTGTTTTCAGAATAGATGAAATCCAAACCAAGCTTAATGAAACTCGCAAGGAAGTTACAAAAGCTGAACTTGAAACAACTCTAATCAAAAATGAATTACAAAAAGCAAAAGCTGATTTAGAATTATCTCTAAAGCAATTGAATCAAGTTAATCAGTCTTTGGAAAAAGCTTTAGTCCAAAAAGCAGAAATAGAGTTCCAACTAAAAATAACTAAAGAGCAATTAAATCAAGTTCAAGCAGTAAAAAACCGTACTCAAGAAGAACTAGGGCAAGTTCAAAAAGCAAAAGCTAGAACTGAAGCTGAACTTAATTTAACTCAAAACCAATTGAATAGTATAGTACAACAAAAAGAAACTTTGAGACAAGAAATTGAACAATTGCAAATAGAGCGTCAAAAAATATTAAAAGATTAAAAATATAGCACTTTATAGCAGAAGGAAGAAGAAAGAAAGAAGAAGGAAGAAGGAAAAGTATTACTTTGTCTGAGTGTTAAACTTTTGAACTGTCCTAACCTTTCCTTCGACTGCTATACCTTACCTTTATATCTACTCCCTAAAATTACATTTTTTGTAAGCATTCAGCTATTAGCTGTCAGCTATCAGCAAAAAGACTCTCTCCTTAAAAGACGGTGTTTAAATTAATATAGACTTTAAGGGCAAGGGAGGCAACTTTTGTAGTAAGACAGTTAAATATTGCTTTTCTCCTAAACTAAAAGCAATAGCTGATGGCTGACGGCTGAATGCTTACCATTTTTTTTACCGAATTAATGAATAATTAAAGTTTAAAGCATTTTTTTTATAGAATAAATAATATTAAATCCGGTTACCATACCACCCTTATTTTAGTAGACAAAATTTTTTATATAATATGGAATTGAGTTAACTACGATAAAGGGGTTGTGGTAATCGTAAGCATTCAACTATTAGCTGTCAGCTATCAGCAACAATACTCTCTCATATAGGAAACTATTTAAATTAATATAGACTTTAAGGGCAAGGAAGCCAACTTTTTTAGTAAGAGAATTAATAAAGCTTTTATCGCCAACTAAAAGCAATAGCTGATGGCTGACGGCTGAATGCTTACATAATTTTCAGGAGAAGTAATTATTAATTGTTAATTATTAATTGCTTAATTTATGCAACTGAGAAAAGTTACAACAAAAAGTAAAATCTCAATAAAAAAGATTAATCTAGTCAGCAAATTAAAGATATCTAAACATGATTTTAGGATTTGACCCAGGTAGCCAAAAGTGTGGTATTGCACTTATGGATAGAGAAAAACAACTACACTACCACCAAGTTGTAGAATCTCTAGAAGTTGTCAGAACAATCAAAAACTTACATCAAAAATTTGACATTGATTTAATTGTGATTGGCGATCAAACAACCTCAAAAACTTGGAAACAAAGCCTCACAAAAATCATTTCAAAAACAGTACCAATTATCAAAATAGATGAACGTTATTCTAGTTTAGAAGCTCGCGATCGCTATTGGCAAATGTATCCTCCTCAAGGTATTTTTCGTCTAATTCCTCTAGGAATGAGAATTCCACCTCAACCAGTAGATGATATTGTCGCGATAATTTTGATAGAAAGATACTTAAAAAGTGACTCACTCTATAGTTTATAGTTAATTTTAACCTATTCATAAATTTAATCTATTTCTAAAATTAAGAAAGCTATAATAAAATATTAAGTAAAGATTTAATAACTTACATTAAATTCAGAAAATTATAGAGCCATGAAAGAACAAGAACTGATCCAGCGATACGAACAAGGAGAAAGAAACTTTAGTGGACTGAATTTAGCTGGAGCTGACTTAAGAGGAGCAATTCTAATAGGCGTTAATCTCTCGAAAGCTAATTTAACAGGAGCAAATCTAACTAGAGCATTCCTCACAAAAACTCAACTCAATCAGGCATTATTACACAGAGCTAACCTGAGCTTTGCCAAAATGGGTGAAACAAAAATGGCCGACGCTAACCTGATCAAAGCTAATCTCAGTGGAGCTTTTTTAATAAAATCAAAACTTCCTAGAGCTAATCTGACAGGAGCTAATTTGACAGGAGCTAATCTGACAAAAACTAATTTATGGAGTGCTAACCTATGTAGTGCTACTTTAGAATCAACTAATCTACGAGAATCTAACCTCACAGGTGTTAATCTTAATTGGGCTAATATGTACGACGCAAAATTAATGGCAGCTAAACTATTTGCAGCTCAACTGACAGGAGTTAACTTTAGAAAAGCTTACCTGAGCGGAATAGATTTGAGTGGAGCAGACTTGAATGGAGTTAACTTTAGTGAAGCTAAATTAAATGGGGCCAATTTAGAAGGAGCAAATTTAATAACAGCCAACTTCAGCAATGCTCTAATGCGTAGTATTAAATTAAATAGTGCAGATTTAACAAAAGCAAATTTAACACAAGCTTATTTAGTCAAAGCAAATTTGAATTGGAGTAAACTTTATGAAGCTAATTTGAGTGAAGCTAATTTGGATGAAGCAACATTTATTGGAGCAAATCTAGAAAAAGTAAAGTTCGTAAATACAACGTTACCAGAATCAACAAGGTTATATTTTAGTTTTGCTACTGCCAGATAATTCAGCTTTTAATTAATCTCAATTTTTCTTGATTTGAAAGATTAACTGACAAGATCGATATACAGATTAAATAGACATCTCCAAAAATCAAAAATAAAATCAATTCTCATACAGAAATTATCAATTATTTCTCCCTACTCCCTACTCCCTACTGTCTACTCCCTACTCTCTCTTTTCTGGAGATGTCTAATAGTTAAATATATAGTTATAACTACAGTAAGCATTCAGCTATCAGCTATCAGCTATTGCTTATTGTTCAAACGAATATAATAAATATCAAATTTTAAATTAAAAATCTAAAATTAAAAAAATCGACAAAAATCGTAATCGGCTGAAAAATGAGAAAATAATGATATAGTTATTTAAAAAGATTTACTATGTCTGCAAGCTTGATTTTCTATTCAACTTAATAAACCCACTAACAGGGCAAACGCATCTAATTTTGCTGATTCCTATGTGTAGTGTTTATTTAATTTTATAAACACTATATGTGGAAATTATATTGTCAACAAGCGCAATAAACCCCGGTTTATTGATAATTACCCCTACTTTATTGACAAGATGCGTTGGCCCTGAACCCACTAAGTAGGGCTTGCTGGTTAAATCTAAAAGCATTGACATATAAAGACAAGTGCCTGTTTGGGGTAAACAAAAGTGCAAGCTTTTCAGCTCTTCACGCTCAAAAAGGAGCGTATTTTAGGCGCATAGTTGGGCAGAACAATCTTGGGACAAAACGCCCGCTCCTACCTCCTCGCTCCCAAGCCATTTCTCCTGTCTCCTGTCTCCTGTCTCCTGACTCCTACCTCAACAAAAAGACTTTTGAGCGCAAACCCTAAGTAGGGCTTGCTGATTAAATATCAAAGTTTTTACTGGCAAAGGTTTCAGTCTTTGCTGGTACTAAGCTAAGGAAGTACCAGCTTTTAGGTAATTCCAGTTCAAAAATCTGGGATTTTGGGCATTTCGAGGGGTAGAAAACCAAGGGAAAATTCTTCTGACTACCTCTTCTCGGAATCTCATTCCTCCTGGATTCTGGATTCTGGATTCTGGATTCTGGATTCTGAATTCTGGCTCCTCCTCTGAAAAAAAGACTTTATTCAGCAAAGCCTAGGTACACCCAAAGCAAAATTTTTAAGCATTACATATAGATTCTACGGATTTTAGAGCCACTTAAGCGTACTACCTAAGTAGGGTTTGCTGAAAAAGTCTTTTTTAAGGAGTAGGGGAGCGGGGGAGTAGGGGAGTAGGGGAGATTTTTTTTGCCCAACTATGCGCTAAAAATGCGCTCCATGCATGAGCATGAAAAGCTGAAAACCATGTACTTTTTCAATACCTAAAAAGGCACTTACCTTTATCTGGTAATTATTTAAGATCTAATCAGCAAACCCTAAGTATTAGTAGGTATAGCAATGTGCGCTGGCATATTTACAAATTACAGGAAGTGTCCAATAGCTAAAAGTCTGATATTATTCCAACGGAGGTGCTGCGCAAACAGCTTTTTGTCCCCCCTGTTGCCTGTTGCCTGTTGCTTGTTGCCTATTGCCTGTGTACAGCGCTATAGACAAAAAGTATATATAAAAATGAATCAAAACCGCATCCAAACCTATATAAATCTAATTCAAGAACTATTAAATAGCCCCACAGAAAGAACAGATAAAATCCTCGCAACTAACCAAGAATTACTAGATAAAGGATTACTCCAAACAATAATCATGCTGGCACAGACATCAGCAGAAAAAGGAAACCAGGAAGCTCAAGAACTCTTACTAACCTTAGCAGTAGAACTCTCCGAAAAATTAGAAATCTCAATTACAGAAAACACCTCAGTAACAGCAACCCCATTAGAATATTTGACATTCTTAACCCAGGTATTACAAGCAACCCACGAAAGCAAAAACGATCCTCAAATTATCTACCCTATTTTGCAAGAAAACCTAAATAAATTAGATCTAGGTTTAGCAGAAACCTTACAAACTTGGGCCACCTCAACCTTAGTAGAAATTAAACCAGAAGAAGCTCATAGTATTGCTGTAGATATAGTTAACTTCAGTAACCAGATACAAGAGTTTACTCTTGGGGATAAAGCCAATAATTTAGAAATAGCAATTACGGGATATAAAACAGCATTAACTGTATACAATAATGCTTCTAAAACTCATCATTGGGTAAGCATTACCAACAATCTTGGTACTGCTTATCTCAACAGAATCTATGGAGATAAATCTGTAAATATTGAGCAAGCAATAGAAATTTATCAATCAGCATTAAAATTAATATATCCAGAAGATAGTCCCCAAGATTGGGCAATAATTCAAAGTAATTTAGGCAACGCTTATAATCATAGAATTGAAGGGGATAAAGCCAAAAATATTGAACAATCAATAGTCACTTATCAAAAAGCATTGCAAATTATTACCAAAGAAAATTCTCCCCAACAATGGGCAACTATTCAAAATAATTTAGCTAATACCTACTTAACAAGAATTACAGGAAAAGTCGGCGAGAATATTGAATTAGCAATAGATGCTTACAAAAAAGCATTGCAAGTTATTAATCAAGAAGAAAAGCCTCTAGACTGGGCAGTAACTCAAAACAATCTTGGTAATGCTTATCTAAATAGAATGACAGACAATCTAGAGGAAAATATTGAGCAAGCAATTGTAACTTATCAGCAAGCATTAAAAATTATTAATAGGGAAAATAAACCTTACCAATGGGCAAATATTCAAAAAAATCTGGGCACTGCTTACTTAAATAGATTCACAGGAAAAAAAAGCCAAAATATTGAACTAGCTATTACAGCTTATCAACAAGCATTAACAGAAATTACTCCCATCGATCGTCTATTAGATTGGGTAATAATTTCCATAAATCTTGGCACTGCTTACCTCCACCTAGATACTGTAGAAAGAGTCGAAAATATTGAACTATCAATTGCAGTCAATCGACAAGTGTTGGAAGTTATTAATCCAGAAAAATTTGCTTTATGGTGGGGAATTATTCAAAAAAATCTTGGTGATGCTTATAGTTATAAAGTCATAGAAAATATAGAAAATATTGCTGATTTTTATCAAAATATTGAATTAGCTATTACCGCATATCAACAAGCATTAAATATTTTTACTGTAGAAAGTTTTCCACTTGAATGTCTACAAATATATCGTAAATTAGGCGATTTAGGATTTCAACAGGAAAATTGGCAACTTGCTATTGAAAGTTATCAAGTAGCAATTCAATTGCTAGAAATAACTCAAAGTTTGGCAAATACCGAAATATCTTACCAAGAAATGTTAGCTGAATCAATTTATATGTATGGCAACATAGTAGAATGTTATGTCAAGATTGAGGAATATGAACAAGCATTAGAATATGTAGAAGCTTCTCGCTCTCGTCGTTTAGTAGAGTTAATGATGATCGACGACATTGATAAAAATGAGGAAAAGCCAGCAGAAGTAGAAGAATATTATGATTTACAACAACAAATTAATCAGCTCAATTTTGATAGTACTAGAATTAATCAACCAATTACAGTGGGAAGTAAGTTTAGCATCAAAGAAATTAAATCAGAGAATCAAGAAAAGATTTCTTTATTGAAAGAAAAACAGCAAAAAGTTTGGCAAAAGATTTGGAATAGCGATCGCGTACTAGCGGAACAGTTACAAGTTACATATCTGAGTTTTTCAGATATTCAGCAGTTAGTAAAGGATGAACAAACTGCCATTATAGATTTTTATTCAACCAGAAATAATACCTATATATTCCTTCTGACTCAGCAGCAACTTACTGTTCATATTTGTCAAGGAGAGGGAATTGATAAATTACAAACTTGGATACATGATAATTGGTTTAAACTCCATGCAGAAAATAGTAGTGAATGGCAGAATCAAATGGAGGCTTTTCTTTCAGAATTATCAGAAAAGTTAGAATTAAATCAATCTATAGAACAACTGAATGAAATAAAAGAATTAATTATTATTCCCCATTTATATCTACATCAAATACCTTACGCTGCTTTACCAGTTACTAGAGAAAAAGAAACAAAGTATTTGTGTGATTATTTCCGTTTAAGAATTTTACCTAGTTGTCACATTCTCAATTATTGCTCAGAGCGAACGCTCATTAATAATCCCCGTAAAATAGGAATTGTGGAAACTCCTATAACAAATAAGTTTTATACAAGATATGAATGTGAAACTCTAGCAAATATGTACTTAATTTCTCCACAAAAACGTCTGCAATATAGTCAGGCAAAAATTAATAACTACCACAACTTTATTCAACAACTAGAAGTGCTACATTCCAGTCACATTTCTCAAGTAAATATTGTCAATCCCTTAGCATCAAAACTAAAATTATTTGATGGAGAGATAGTTCTTAGTAAAGTTTTTGCTTGGCGTTTACCAGAATTATTTGATGTATTTCTTTCCAGTTGCGAAATTAATCTCAATCAAACTAAAATTTATGACGAAATTCTTACATTTGCTAGTGCTTTTATTAGTGCAGGTGCCCGTCATGTAATTAGTTCATTATGGTTAGTAGAAGACTTAGCTACAGCATTATTTTGCATTTTCTACTATCAACATCGCCAAAAATATAGCCGTTCGGAAGCATTTAAAAAAGCACAAAATCAACTTCGTTATTTAACAGGAACTCAGCTTAGTCGTTATAAAAAGCAACTAGAAGGATATTTGGAAGAATACAAGAAACACGAAAATTCAGAAAAAATACAACAAAAAAAAGAACTCTTATCATGGTTTTGTCAACAGAGTCTTCCATTTACTCATCCTTACTACTGGGCAGGTTTTATTTCTCAAGGTATTTCAACAATTAATAATTAATAATTAATAATTAATAATTACCTCAGGTTTTAACCGTTACGAAATTGAATTAAGCAGAAATCTTATTTCTTTTTTTTCTCCTTGCTCATGAGAGGCTTTCAACCTTTGGTGATTAATTAGGGTTTGCTGATTAAATCTAAAAGTCTTTACAGATAAAGGTTTTAGCCTTTTTAGGAACGAAAAAAGTACCTGGTTTTTAGTCTAAAACGCTCAAAAAGTTAGTATTTTAGGCCAGAGTTGGGCAGAAAAATCACTCTTACAATTCTTACTCCTACTTCCTCGCTCATTCCCATTTATCCTGTCTCCTGTCTCCTGTCTCCTGTCTCCTACCCTCACCCATAAGACTTTTTCAGCAAACCCTAATTATCAATTATCAATTATCCATTATCCATTGGTAAAAATATCTCTACTTAGGGCTTGCTGATTAAATCTAAAAGCATTGACATATAAAGACTTTAGCCTTTTTGGGATCAAAAAAAGTACCTGGTTTTCAGCTCTTCATGCTCAAAAAGGAGCGTATTTTAGGCGCATAGTTGGGTAGAATAATCTTGGGACAATTCTTTCTCCTACCTCTTCGCTCATTCCCATTTCTCCTGTCTCCTGTCTCCTACCCCAGCAAAAATACTTTATTCAGCAAACCCTACTTATATCATTATCAGCAGTTGTCAATTTATCTTTTTTGTAGCAGGCTTAATACTCCACCTTACCTTATAGCAATTTGAAAAAAGAATGCTATGCTTAAGTGATACTTCAACTATTCTTCAACTATTAAGTAATTAACACAGGCTGAATAAATTTTTTGATAATTAGCACGCTAGTTATTGTTAATTATTAATTATTAATTATTAATTGTTGAATTCTCCCCTACTCCCCCGCTCAAGAAAATAATTAGGTTCTTATCCGTTGATAAAGAATAGCCTTACCTTGTCTTTTTCCAGAATCTTTCCACCCTCTTTGTTCCAGATCGCCTAATCTATTAAGAGTAGTTATATACGCAGGAGAACACCCTAAAACTTTCCCTAATTCCCTTGCTGTTTTCAATTCTTGAACATCATCATTCAACAAGTTTTTTGTCATTTCTCTTTGTTTTATAACTGTTGTCGTTGATGATTGTTCATATTCATATTTATCCCTGAATACAAGGTTTTCTTTTTCTATACTATGTAATTTATTATTTTTTTTAGGAGTTACTAAATCTTCAGAATTATCTATTTCTTTAACTTCTTTAATCAATTTATTTTCTATATACTTGTCTATATAACTATCCAATTTATTCCCAATATACTTGCCTATTTCCACATTAATTTTAGTTTCCAAGCTAAGTGATAAAATACTTTGATCGCCATCTATTTCTTCTCCTAAATAAAGATCGATAAACAAATTTAAAACTTCAATATCTGTAGAATCATTCTCCTTACATTTTACTTGGAAACGTTGCCATTTATCACAATCTAATTTTAAATTGATCTGAACTTTATCTTCTCTATCATTGCTATACATAATTAACTAAATACCTAGATAAGGGACGAAATTCAAGCAGACATCACGCTTGAAAGCCTAAAGCCGTTTATCTACCACTTATGGTATTGTCTATAATTATATACAAAAAGTCAAATAATTTTTGCAACTCTATTGATGAATAAAAAATTAATCAACCTCGAACGAGTAATTGATAATTATCATCAATAATTTACTATAATCTACTTAATCTCAAACTTCCAGATTATAAATATCAATACAGGATACTAATCTATATTCAGTGATTTTATGTTTATTTTTTAGGAAAAATTATTGAGGAATTTTATCATTAAACTTACTCAAGAAAAAAAAGTAAGCATTCAGCCCTCAGCTATCAGCTATGAATTATTAACTCATTATCTTGGAAGAAGGAATTAGTAGTCAAGAAGTGAAATATGTTTGCGCAGCATTTCGCAGGAAATGAAATATTTCTGTCAGCTAATCTTAGTCTTTGCTTGATTCTTTAAAAAGCTGATAGCTGAATGCTAATAGCTGAATGCTTACAAAAAAATAATAGAAAAAAAGCTAAAATTTAAACGTTATCTAATTTAAAAAAACACTTCCAGTTTTTTCAATTAACAAACTAGATTTATCCAAATTAAAATTATTAGTCTCAGTCATAGTTAACTTCAAAAGACTATTTTCAACAATAAACTGAGGTTGTATCAATAAAAAACCTCCCTTATCCCGATAAAAAGTAATATTGACAGGAACTTTTAATTTCCTTAAAATAACTTCAGACTTTCCTGATAACCGGCGCTGTGTAGTATCTCCAATTATCTCATAGGAAATTGTAGCAGCAGTATTATTTGTAAGTTTGATATTGACCAAACCATTTACAGGTTGAATAACTCCAATAGGCAATTGTCTTGCTCCAGGCAAAGGAGCTGTAGAATCATTAACAAATAATTGTTTTGAGGGTTGAGTAGGCTGAATTGGAACAATATTTGATGGTGATACAGTCGAAGACGGTTTTTCTGGAGAAGATTGTTTTGAGGGTTGAGTAGGCTGAGTTGGAGCAATATTTGACGGTGATACAGTCGAAGACGGTTTTGCTGGAGAAGATTGTTTTGAAGGTTGAGTAGGCTGAGTTGGAACAGTATTTGATGGTGATACAGTTAAAGGTGGTTTTTCTGGAGATAATTCAGAATCAAAACGAGGCAACTGTGCTAGGCTAAAACTAGGTAAAGTTATACTTGATAGCAATATAATTATCAGCCCACAAATTTGCTTCTTTAGTCTAGTATTTATACTGAATAAATGGAAATAAAACTGCATAATTATTTGCCTAAATAATCTAAATATTTTATTATTAGTTAAATACCTATTATTATATCAGGAAAATGTTAGAGTAAATGGTTTATGAAAAGTTACGATTGGATTGTAGTTGGGGGCGGAATAACAGGAGCAGCTCTCAGTTATGAGTTAGCAAAAAAAGGTTTTACCGTACTCCTGTTGGAAAAATACCCAACTTTAAAAGGTGCAAGTCGTTATAGTTATGCTATTTTACCCTACTGGTCTGGTACTACAGATTTGACTAATCAACTTTTTCAAGAAGGAAAAGAACGTCATCATTGGCTATCTGAAGAATTAGAAACAGATACCCAATTTAGAGAGTTAGATTTATTACTAACTATCGCCCTAGAAGATGACCCAGAAAAAATAGCTGCTGCCTTCAACCACTACAATACTGTACCTCGCCTAATAAGTGTCCAAGAAGCCTGTGAAATCGAACCCTTACTCAATAAAGAAGCGATCGCAGGAGCTTTAACTGTTAGTCACGGTCATGTTTCTCCAGAAGCAACAACTTTAGCCTACTCTCAAGCATTGGCCAGATTAGGAGGTCAAATTGAAATTGTAGAGGTAACTGGGTTAGTCAAAACAGGCGATAGTATAACCGGAGTCTACACAACTACTCAAACTTATCACGCTGCCAATGTAGTTATTTGTGCAGGTGGAATTTCTCGTTACTTCCTAAAATCAGCAGGCATTCCTACCCGTGTTTACTTCACCCATGCTGAAATGCTAGAAACTTCTCCTACAGATTTACAACTACATACTACTGTAATGCCAGCAGTACAGGAACGTTTTGAATGTGAAGCTTCTACAAGTACAGTTGAGTTTGAACAAATGTGGGATGAACCTGATCGTGAATTTGTGACATTTAGTTTAGATGCTGGTGCAATTCAATTTAAAAACGGTAGCATCAGAATAGGTCAAATTTCCCGCGTACTTAGCAACCCCCACGCTAAAATTGATGCAGCTAACAGCGAAATTGCTATGCGAACAGAGATAGGAAAAGTTTTACCAGCATTAGAAAATTTACCAGCAACCTGGCATCACTGTTTAATCGCATACAGTGCTGACAATTTACCCCTCATCGGAGCTATTCCTAATCAAGAAGGGATACATATTTTTTCTGGGTTCAGTAGTCCGTTTGCATTTGTACCTCCCCTAGCGAAAAGATTCGCCAATTATCTAGCCGGAGAAAATGATGAGATTATCAAGCAATTATCTCCTAGTCGCTTTATCTAACTAATTAGTCCTCTTCATATTTATATCCTTACCAAATAATTAAGGTTTAAAGCCTCTCTTTTAAAGGAGAAAAAAGCGATTTTTAGCGGAGCTTCCCGTAGGGTGGGATGGCGAGGTTTCCTCGCCAATCGACCAAGAGAAGAAAAAATTTTCCTGATGCGTTATACCATTTTGAAAAAAGAATGTTACGAATAATAAGCATGAGAAAAAGACTTTAAAGGAGGTCTCCCTTTGACAAAAAAATAGAATTTATTAGCTCAAAACTGCTATTGAAACTATTCATTCTGACTCCTGACTCCTGACTCCTGACTCCTAAGAAATAGCCTAACTATTTGTAGCAAACATTTATCAAATTGGTATTAGTCCTCTTCTTTTCAAGGAGAGGTAATTGTTAATTAGGGCTTGCGCTCATAAAATTGTAATCAATACCAGTTCAGGCTTTCAGAGTCAAATATTGCTGAAAAAGTACAAGGTTTTTGGCTCTTTTGGTCTCAAAATGCTCATATTTTTCCCCTGAGTATCAGAAAATTTGGCCGTAGCAGATAGTCTAGACTGTTCCCTGTTCCCTGTTCCCTATCACCACCATCAGACTTTTTCAGCAAACCCTAATTATTAATTATTAATTGTTGAACTACATTCCGTAATCTTTTTATGTTACATTGTATTATGTAGTATATATAAACAAGCAATAGTAACTTAAAATCAAATATGCCATACGAAAAGCTAAAACTCTCAACCCCAAAACCAGTATTATCTTGGGCAAATCATCCCCTAGAAAATCAAGAACACCAAATGGCCAAAAATGTAGCATCCTTGCCATTTGTTTTCAAGCACGTTGCCCTAATGCCAGACGTCCATTTAGGCAAAGGAGCATTAGTAGGTTCTGTAATTGCCACAAAAGAAGCAGTTATTCCTGCTGCTGTGGGTGTAGATATTGGTTGCGGAATGTGTGCAGTAAAAATGCCTTTTGTTGCCGATCAACTAGAAGGCAAACTCAAAAAAATCCGACAAGATATTGAAGCAGCTATTCCTGTAGGATTTTCTGACAACAAAGAAATCGAAAAATCTGTCACCAACTGGCAGCGCTGGAAAAACTTCAAAGAGTTACATCCAGGAGTAAAAAATTTAGAAAGTAAAGCCCTCAAACAAATGGGTTCTCTAGGTGGAGGCAACCATTTCATTGAACTTTGTCTGGATACAGAAAACAATGTTTGGTTAATGCTACACTCAGGTTCTCGTCATATTGGAAATAAATTAGCTCAATGTCATATTAACACTGCCAAGGAATTAGCAAAACTGGCAGATACAAAATTGCCAGATTTAGATTTAGCCTACTTTGTCACTGGAACACCAGAATTTGCAGCCTACTGGCGCGATCTACAATGGGCGCAAAATTATGCTCGGTTTAATCGAGATGTAATGATGGCTCGTTTTAAGCGAATAGTTGAAAAGCATTTAGCAGGAGGTAAACCAACAAAACCACTATTAGATGTGAACTGTCATCACAATTATGCAGAAAAAGAAGTACATTTTGGTGAGGAAGTTTATGTAACTCGTAAAGGTGCTGTGCGAGCACAAGAAGAAGATTATGGAATTATACCCGGTTCAATGGGAGCAAAATCCTTCATTGTCAAAGGAAAAGGAAACCATGAAAGTTATTGTAGCTGTAGTCATGGTGCTGGCAGAATGATGTCTCGCACTCAAGCTAAAAAACGTTTTTCTGTTGATGATTTAGTGAAGCAAACAGAAGGAGTAGAGTGTCGAAAAGATGGAGGTGTGATTGATGAAATTCCTGGTGCTTATAAATCTATTGAAGAAGTGATGAATCAGCAAACCGATCTAGTAGAAGTTGTAGCAACTCTTAAACAAGTTGTCTGTGTAAAGGGGTAATTTTTCTATATTTGTTTGCTTGTCTACAAAAAAACCAAATAGCCTGTTTCCAAAATCTGAGAAACAGGCTTTAATCAATCTCAAAAAAAGAAGATTTCAATAAATTAAATTATTAGCAAAAAAGGAATAAATATGTCAATCAACTACTACCGAAAACAACAAAGCATCCTTCCCATATATCAGAAAGATGCTTCGTTAAATATTATCCTGGCATCGAGCTATTTTCACATGGGGCGACCCCCAAAGTATCTTCGCCAGCACTACGTTTCACTACCGAGTTCGAGATGGAGTCGGAGTGGTTCCATAGCCTCATAGACACCAGGAATAAAGAAATCAAAGAAACAAAGAAGACTGCATAGTCAGAAGTAAGAAGTGAGTGTATGAGGTCAAGTCCTCGGTCTGTTAGTGTGTCTAGGCTGCATACATTACTGCATTTCCACCGAACACCTATAAACGGGTAGTCTTCCCGTGACCTTAC
>NZ_JAAHHG010000280.1 GCF_010692555.1 Okeania sp. SIO3B5
TTATCGACAAAAAGAAATTTAAAGATTGATGATTATTTGCATAAGACTAGCAGATATATTATTAATCGTCTGATAGAGAACCAGATAGGAATTTTAGTAATAGGAAATAATCCTAACTGGAAACAAGACATAAATCTAGGCAAAAAAAACAATCAAAATTTTGTTCAAATTCCTTTTTTTAAGTTAATTGAACAACTAAAATACAAAGCCAAATTAGTAGGAATCAAAGTAATAATTAATGAAGAAAGTTATACTTCAAAAGCTAGTTTTTTAGACTGGGACGACTTACCAGTATATGAAAAAGGTGTGAAACATAGATAAGCGTGGTAAACGAGTGAAAAGAGGACTTTATAAAGCTTCAAATGGTATCAAATACAATGAAATGCGTCAATGGAAGTTTAAACACCGATACGAAAAGCAGTCCCAAACGCTTTTAGCAATGGGATAGAGGGTGTTGTAGTTCATCCGGTTAAGGTAACACTTAATTAAAACTAAGTCAAGGAATATTTTTCTATAGATTTAGTAACTATGACCTGCATCTAAAAGTTCCATTGTTTTGAGATTAATTTCTCCCACTTTCAATGCTAGGTTTACCCAGTCATCAAGGGTAAGGTCTGGGTTATCCAAGGCAACTAATGCTTCGGCGATGAAGTCATAAATTTTTTCATCTTCTTCTCCCAACTCCTGAGCATGGAAATTTTAAGAGGCAACACCTTTAATACCGTAAATAACGGTGAGTTTTAGGGAGAATATATCAACGTTACTGCCAGACTGAGTAATAAATTTCAGGGAAGCATTTTCACCTTGGAGAGATAAGCTTTCTGTATAGTCTGGTTGGTAGTTAGATAAAGCAGACCATTGAATAGATGTATTAGTTTCTTGGATTTTTGTTTTCAGGTTTTCCCGGTGAGCGATCGCCTGCTTGATATATTCAACAAAACTTTTTTTGTTAAAGTTAACATTTGTCATTGTGGCAAATATTGACTCACAGATGAAAACGTCTATTTCTCTAGTGGGAATGTTTAATTCTTTTGCTCGGAGTCTGACTTCTGCCAACCCACGCAAGCAGTAAACCAATAAATCTTGTATAGCACTAAGTTCTGGACTTTTACCACAAGCTGCTTCATAAAACCGATATAAAACGTCATAATTAGTGACACTTTAATGTTTACTTCCTGCTTCCACCGGAACTGTCGGCAGCACTCCGTCCACAGGCATCAACGACCGAGCCGACCGCATTTCTTAAATTAATTGAGGCATTCAAGTCTCTCTCAATTGATAGACCGCATTCTGGGCAGTCATAAGTTCTGATGTTTAAAGGCATATCCTTTACATGACCACAACTAAAGCAAGGGGTAAATATTTTTTGTTTGTTCCCTATCTTGCCCTCCACCTTCACCTACTAGGAAACTGCTGCATATAAAAAATCAAGCTCGTATGGATGTGTATTAATAGTAAAAAAATCAGAATAAATCATCAATTTCAACTATTAATATTCCCCAAAAACGAACTTGATTTATTATTTTAAACTCAAACTTTTGCTGCTTGAGACATTTGTGAATTACGCTCAAAGCTCATCATATTAGCAATAGATTCTGGTAATTCCTGCAAATCATCTGTATCTTGAGAACCACTTAAAGGAGAGACAAAAGTATAACAAGGGTCACATTCACCCGTATCATAAACCTGAAGAATCCAATAATCAGGATATCCTTCTATTGCTACTTCCACAATATACCAATTAGGCTCTTGTTTCGTATTTCTAATAGTAAACCACTCTTGTTCTGCCTGGGAAATTTCCCAATCATTCCCCAAAAAATCAATGGCTAATTTTTCTGCTTCTGTCTGAGAAAACATAACATTAATTATCTACTTATTGGGCAGGTGCTGCAGCAGTTTCAGGGTCAGGATATAATCCTAATTGTTTAGCTAATTCACGAGCAAGATGGAATAAAAACTTAGCGCCATCTTGATTGCCATGATGAATTTGTGCTTGACCAACTTGCATTAAAACTGACACAAAACCAGCATCAACTAATTCAATATTTTCATCTAAAACATCAGGTTCTTTTCCATTAGGACATTGCACTAATTTATCAATTAATTCATAATATTGTTCTGTTCTTTGTTCGTCCATGATAATTTCCTTGTATTAAGGTAAGCATTCAGCCGTCAGCTATTAGCTATCAGCCATTAATTTTGGGGAAGGTAGAAGCAACCTTTGAAGTTGAGAAAGAATAAAAAGGTAGAAATACAAACCTATAACTCCTAGATTCACAACTTCCAGCCATTGATAACTAAGTAGATAGGCAAAAATATTTGTATATTTACTACTCAGTTATATTTTCTGTTCCCTGTTCCCTCATGCCAAAATTTTAAATTGATTTTGCACAGATACTTAATCAATTAAAGTTGATATAAGTTCTTGAAAAACCTTCTCAGCAGAACGCTGAACTACAGAAGAAAGTTCTAGACCAAAATCCAAATTTTCAGCTTCTATTAAATAGACAATTACATCTTCAGGAAAATCCTCCCGAAAGATTTTTCGACCCACCGCCAGAGCATTATCCCAACGAAAATCATGCAAACTATAACTAGGTTCTGGCAATGCTTCCAACTCCGAACTAGGCACCTTAAATATTGCACCTGGTTCAGAATCTGTAGCACTAGCATCCAGAATAATTAATTGCTGAGTTCCCCGTGCCTGAAACATCACTTCCATTCCCGCAGTACCGCAGTCATAAACTCGGACATTCGGATGAGGATGTTCAGTCAAATATTGCTGTAGGCGTTGAGCAATAATTACTCCTACCCCATCATCACTACGGTTAAGATTACCGCAACCGATAATTGTCAACATTATTTATTTGTTAAGTGGGGTATTAGATGTGCCCAAAAGTAGATTTTATCTAGCTTATTAACTTCACGTCCTCAACACTAACCCATTTTTTCAACCGTTTTTGTAACCTAGTAACATATATTTGAAGTCATAAGTCAGAAGTCAGAAGTCAGAAGTCAATTTATTACCGTGACTGAAGCAGGAGAATTTAAGAATATTCGCGATCGCGCCGTTCGCTTATTAGACATCTCAAAAAATCAAATCAATTATCCCACTCTGATTCATCAATTCTTTTTCCCTGGTCCCTGGTCCCTACTTCCCTCTTTTCTGGAGATATCTCATAGGAGTAGGGGTGCGTTACGCTTCGCTAACAGCACCCTACTCACTCTTTAACATATCAGTAGTAGTAGGGTGTGTGAATCGAGTAGTAGTAGATATGGCTCCCAGCGGTCATACTCTCAACTTATTCCGACTAATGGATTTTTTGGATACCCTACTCAACTCCCTAGAACTTTTTCAACAGAAATATCGTTACATTAAAGAAAGTTTCGCGGTAAAGTATACACCAGATGAAGCCGATGAAACATTACAAAATCTTAAGGACGAATTAGCAGCAGGTCGTCATTTATTACAAGAGTCACCTAATACCGCTTGTTTAGTTATGGCACTACCCGAACCTATGAGTTTTCAGGAGACCAGGAGATTTTTAGATTCTTTGGAAAATCTGAAAATTCCTTACGGTGCTATTTTTGTGAATCAAATTGTTATAGATAAGGATAGTCGTGGCGATCGCTACCTGGAACAAGGAAAGTTAATTACTCAGTTTATGGAACTGGCAGGAGAAAAACCAGTATATTTGATACCCCAACAAAAATCTGAACCTTTAGGTATAACTGCCCTAGAAAATCTGATCGACCAAATTTATCCAGCAGAAACTCAACTACCCTCAACTTCTGAGACATTAGATATCAAATGGCCGGAAAAATTTCTTCCTAGTTTTACCGACTTTATTGAAGAGGGTAGACGTTTATTAATTATTGGCGGAAAAGGAGGCGTAGGGAAAACTACTATAGCTGCTGGCATTGGTTGGGAAATGGCACAACGACATCCTGACAGTCAAATTAGAACTGTTTCTATCGATCCTGCCCATTCTTTAGGCTCTAATAGCGTTGTTCCTAGGGATAAATTTCCAGGAGCAGAAGTTGTTTGTATGCCAATGTTACCTCGTTCAATTGAACCTATGGAACAAATTAAAGGAGCAGCTAATTATTTATTTTGATTTGTTGATTGTTTGTGGTAGGTACATTGTCAATTTGGTTATAATTAAACTGTCAAGTATTAGATTTTGATTAATTATGAACTTTGAAGAAGAAAAATTACAAAGAGAAATTCAAAAAGCCAGACAATTAATTGGTAAAAGCAAATGCAATATTTTAATAACTGGCATAACTGGTGTAGGAAAAAGTACATTAATTAACGCAGTTTTTAAAGATAAATTGGCTAAAACAGGGGTAGGTGAACCAGTAACTAAAGATATTAAACCTTATGAAATTCCTGCCAATAATTTTAGAATTTATGATACTCCTGGCATTGAAAGAAAAGATATCAAAAAAATCAAGCAAAAGGTTTTTAAAAAGATTAAAGAGCAACGAAAACGGAAGCTAGAAGAACATATTCATTGTATATGGTACTGCATAAATGAAGGGACTGGTAGACTTGAAGAAGAAGAAAAAAAGTGGATTGAAGAACTAATAGAAAAAGAAATAAAAATGATTATTGTTTTAACTAAACAAGCATATAACGACGAATTCTTTCATTACTTGAAGAAACAAAAATTACCAAAAATTATTAGAGTAGGAACTGAACCGATGCAAGTTGTTGAGAAAATTAGCCAACAAGTACATACTCCTAAGTTAGATACTCCTGGGTTAGAGTCTTTAGTTAAAACAACTACTGAGCTAATCCCAGAGATAGCTAGACAATCATTTATAAACGCTTTATTAGATATTGATTTGAAGAAAAAGGTTGCCTATATATCGCTTTTTCTCTACGCGGGAAGTGGATTTGTAATTGCTGGTTTTATACCAATTCCATTGTTAGGCAAAAAATTGAGTGATGTTGCAGTTCAAACATTAATGCTTGTACACTTTTTATATTTATTTGAATTGGAGCTAAAAAATGAGCAAATTCCTGAGTTGCTTTTCGTAGGAACCGATCTGACTTTAATTACTTTATCTATGGATGAGGTTTTAGAAAAAATAGCAGAATATACTTTTGAAGATATTGCCCAAGAAATAATAGCTGGGGGTTCAATATCACTATCCATGCTAGTAATTGGTTTTGCTTATATTGAAGTTCTGACAGAGTACAAAAAAGCTCAATTAAAAGGAGTGGAAATTTCCTTTTCTCAACTCAAAGAAATGCTTAGTCAGAAAATTGAGGAGTATAAAGCATTAGACTTTCAAACATGGATAGAAATCCTGAACGGTGGAGGTCAAAGCTTAGTGCCACAGGAAATCTAGAAATGCTTGATGTGTTACTACTAGGGTTTAAACTAACTTGCCAAAAAGAGTTTTCCCTAGTGGTGTCTCGGTGGGAAAATAGAGTTTACTTTTAGCATGAGCTACTTTCAATTTTAATTCTAAAAACCAGAAAATTAAAACATGGAAGTTCAGATGATTAATTCATAAATCATAAATCCTAACTACCAAATACTCAACTAAAAATTATATTATGCACCGTTCAGCCAAACGTGGAAAAATTCCACCAAAACTTAGCAGTATGCCGCATCAACGTTCGGAAGCAACTACATATTTAACAGTATATAAAAATGTTGTCGAAAAAGAACGCTTACAAAAAGAACTGCAAAATTTAGAAAGGCGATGTAATCAAATAAAAGAACGTCTTGCTGTTCTGGATGAAGAAACAAATAAAGAGCTAAAAAGTCAATCTCAGCAACCAATTAAATCTAAGCAAGTATAAATATTTTGGCTGCGGGACTCGCAGTGTCAGTCTGTGGAGCGACTGTAAGACCTTCTGGGAGTAAATCTCCGAGGGCAAGTGCTAAGAAGCAGAAAGCCTCTAACAGTGATGTTAGGGAATCCCGCGCTGTCTCGCGTATAGCAGCATCGGGAGGATGTCAATCATAACCTATCACCTTCTTAAAATGTTTGTTAACAGAATAGTATCGGTTTATTTGCGCTTATTTTTTCTTGGCTTTGCTGTTTGGATGCTAGCTTTCTCTTTTTTGATTTCAAATCCTAATGTAGAGGTTAATGCTCAAGATTTACCTACTCTAAAAACTCACCCCTTACCAGCAACTTTGGCAAAATGGGAAGACACCAGTAATAGCGGTGATTATTTAGATCGCATTGAAGTTCAGGATGTAGGTTATTTAATTTGGTCGCAGTTTCCCATTAAAGTTTATGTCGAATCTTCTCAAAACACTGAGAAATCAGAAAATAACCTATTTTCTAGTTCAGTTAAATCAACTCCTGACTCCTTGCAACAGGTATCTCGCTCTCGTGAATGGGCTAATATTGTAATAGATGCTATCTGGGAATGGAATACTTATTTACCCTTGCAAATAGTAGACAACCCAGAAATTGCCGATATCAAAATTTTTAACAAACGACCTCCTTTAACCCCCGGAAAATTAAGAGCGCGTTCTGCGGAGACTAGCTATCAGCTACATCAAGATGAGAACGGAACTTTATCTCAGAGTTTTGTGATTTTGTTGAGTCCAATGCAAGTAGGTAAATATCTCCCTGCTGCTGCTCGTCACGAATTCGGTCATGCTTTAGGTATTTGGGGCCATAGTCCTGAAAAAACTGATGTTATGTATTATTCTCAGGTGGCAGAACCTCCTCCTATTTCAGCTAGGGATATTAATACTCTGAAACGGATTTATTTGCAAACAACTAGATTGAGGTAGAAGTTTCCTTTAGTACAAGTCCTGGTCGTCAATCACCATACTCAACGTAATAACCTACTACTTGATAGTCTTCATTCTTAATTCCAGAGGTGTCATTGGTTATGTCATTCCAAGCGTCCTTTTGAAAATATCCTAGATGAGCGTAGTCTTCTTGACCTTTGAAATCATTCGGTTGGTTAGTGGCAAAATTGTTGTAACCAATTTCTTCACCGTTATCCCAAAATACTGTTCCAGTTTCCGGTCCTGTTACCCACTGCCACACTCCTTCTTCTCCAGCATCAGTTGCACCGATCCATCCACCCCAACTGGTAGTAGTAAAGTTGGAAACTATAAAATCTTGTTCTCCTGGAGAGGTAATAGTTGCTAGATATCCCCGTGAACCTTTATCTCAACGTTGGTTGAAGACCCGCGCTCTCCCGCAGGGGAGCGGAGAGATGGGAAAACCAATCAATGTTGCGGTTTCACACAAAATATGTTAAAATGTTTTTGTTGAACAAATCAGCAGTAGATGGTTGAAAAAGCGTACCAATTTAGATTTTACCCTACTAAGCAACAGGAAAATTTGTTGCGGAGAACATTGGGGTGTGTTCGACTGATCTACAACAAAGCTTTAGCTGCTAGAACTCAAGCTTGGTATGAAAATCAAGAGCGAGTAGGGTATAAGCAAACTTCTGCGATGCTTACCAACTGGAAAAAGCAGAAAGATTTAGATTTTCTCACAGAAGTAAGCAGTGTACCATTGCAGCAAGGTTTAAGACATCTACAAACAGCTTTTACCAACTTCTTTAGTGGACGAGCCAAATATCCTAACTTCAAGAAAAAGCGTAATGGTGGTAGTGCAGAGTTTACAAAGTCTGCATTTAAGTGGAAAGATGGTCAAGTCTATTTAGCTAAATGTGCTGAACCATTACCCATCAGATGGAGTAGGCAACTACCCCAAAACTGTGTACCAAGTACAATTACCGTAAAACTTGACCCCTCCGGGAGATGGTCAGTGTATCTGAGAGTCAATGACCCTAGAGATTTAAAGCTGAACCCAGTAACCAAACAAGTTGGTATTGACGCGCGGAATTACCAGTTTAGTCACTACCAGTGATGGAGAAAAAGTTACTAACCCTAAAAATATAAACAAATTACACAAGAAACTGAGGTTAGCTCAGAAGTCTCTAAAGAGAAAAACTAAGGGCTCTAATAACTATCAAAAAGCTAGGCTTAAAGTAGCTAGGATACACGCAAAAATTAAAGATTCAAGACTAGACTATACCCATAAGCTGACTACTCAACTAATCAAAGAAAATCAAACTGTTGTGGTTGAGGATTTAGCAGTAAAGAATATGGTTAAAAACCATAAGTTAGCCAAAGCAATAAGTGATGCCAACTGGGGAGAGTTAGTCAGACAGTTAGAATACAAGGCTGAATGGTATGGACGGGAATTAATCAAGATTGATCGATACTTTCCCAGTTCTAAGCGTTGTTCTAATTGTGGCTATGTAGTAGAAAAATTACCTCTAAGTGTTAGAGAGTGGGATTGTCCAGAGTGTGGTAGTCACCATGACCGCGATGTTAACGCTTCGATAAATATTTTGGCTGCGGGACTCGCAGTGTCAGTCTGTGGAGCGACTGTAAGACCCGAGGAGAGTAAATCTCGGAAGGCGGGTGCTAAGAAACAGAAAAGCCTCTAACAGCGATGCTAGGGAATCCCGCGCTGTCTCGTAGAGCAGCGTCGGGAGGATGTCAAAAGAGCGAATTTCAGCCAGAACTTTTGCTTTAGTCCAAGTCCATTGACGAGAAACAAACTCATAGCAGTGTTCTGTACCTGAATAACATTTTACTTTTCCTTTCGCTACTTTAACAAAAGATGGTAAGGCAATAGCTGACAATATTGTAATAATTACAACCACTATTAACAATTCAATCAAAGTCACTCCCTGATTGTTTCTTTGTTTGTCTGAGCGCTGTAAAAAAAATCTAGATAAATTCTTGATCATTATCCTCATCTCTAAAATTAAGTAAACAATTTTATTCAATAATGACTTGACAAAGCAAATGACTGTGTAGATGCAAAACTATGGGTAGACTTGGTAAATACTACACTTAATTTACTATTAACATCAACAATCACGTTGGCTTACTCTACAAAAGATTAGACAAACTTTTTTCTGTTGATGGCTGAAAAGCTTGTACTTTAATTAAAGTCCACAACGCTGTGGACTTTGAATCCATTCATTACTCATCCAACGGCACTCTCCTCCAACTGCCGGAAGGTGTCCTTTTTTAGGCGCACTCTTAAACGATAGATAGGAGCAATGATTCCCGTCTGACACACTCACGTTTTGCCATCCTACTTTTTCTGCCAACTTATTCAATAGTTCTGGCTTGTACTCATTTATTTTTCCACCCAAACTCCGATAGATGTCAGCTTGTACAGAAAAACCATACATACCATTACTATGTTTTACCCAAAGTTGGTTTATTTCACGAAGTTCTTCACATGGAAAATCAGTTATTTTTACATAAGTTTCTTTTTCTGTATTACTTACTTTTCGCATGACCCTATAAGTTTCCTGATCAGCTTCTTTCCATTTTTTTTCTTTTAGTAGATTTTCTAAAGTAGAATAGTCTGGATTTATAGGTTTTTGTGTTGTTATATTTGGAGTATTATCTATGTATGGTTCCGAGATTAATAGGTAAGATACTCCTTTAAAAATAGCAATTACCACTACTCCTACTCCAATAATTCCTGCTACAAAACTAGCCCTTAATTTGAAACTATTAGTAGGAGCTTTTCTGAGATTTTCTTTTACCGCCGGAGGTAATTTTTTTGTTTTGCTATTTGACAGAGTATTATTTTTTGATTTAGAAGACTGGTGGATGGTTCGTTTATTTTCATCATTTTGACGCTTAGTTTTAATAACTCCTGACGTGACAAAAGTATCAGATTGCAGTTCCGATGACTGGGAGATGATTCGTTTTTCAATCAGTTCAACATCTTCATCTTTCAACCCTAAAAGTGACTTAAACTTCTGGAGAGTTTTGCGGTTATTTTTTGTCAAAGGATAACTTTCCTTAACTGCTATAATTAAGGCATCTTCATAACGTTTTAACTTGTTTTGAAACAATGAGTAAGGTTGCATTTCCTCAGTTATAATTGCCTCAACTTCCTGATTTGATAATCCCAGACTTCTGCATAACTCTTCCAAAAAAATATGATTGAGTGAACTTATGCTGCCATTATTTTTGCTCAATATTTCTTGCACTTCTCGACGATACTTCAACTTCGGATCATCCTGTGGCGAACGTGCTAAATAAATTCGATAACCCTCCTTCACAGGTGCAAGTTGAGGAGTCATTTCCGAAGATTCTTCTTGTACTTTGGCACTCACATATTGATGTAATTCATCCGCCGAAATTTTGCCATTATTATCAGTATCTGCTGCTCCTGTTTTAATTCCTTCAACTAGATATTTTGTATAGATAGATAATTCCGAATCTTCTGATTCAAAAGAACTTTGAATAGAATTAGAAGACATCAAAATCGCCCTACCTTTACCACCTAATTCAGCTTCAATATCTATATTTTCATCCCCTTTAGAAGTCATTCCTTTAATAAATGCACCGCTATAACAACAGTCAAGAATAACAACAAGACGTTGGGAAAAACTATTATTCATTTGAGCTTGCAGGTAACTAGCAGCAACAGAAGTTGGTGTGACAATTTCCCGTTGACCTTTGCGAGTTTTAGGAGTAGCTAAAAATAGATTACCCTCTCGACTTTTGACTCCATGACCAGAAAAATAAAAAAGTAGAACATCATCCTTATTCCGGTCAGCGAACAATTCATAAATTGCTTCTTCTATCTCTTGACGATGGGAATTTTTCAATACATTAATTTCATCAAAACCTCCCATTTCTGAATTCCCTAAAACTTCCTTAATTGCCTCAACATCTTTCACCGCACTAGGCAAAGCTGGAAATTCTGGGAGGTATTCACTAACTCCAATCAGGAGAGCTATTTTTGCCATTAAAAATTCTCCTCAGCTTTTAAGAAAATTATCTACTTCTGTCAAAACTTTATTCAAATCTTCTAGGCGACTAATTTCTATATCTATCTCTCTACCATTACCTTTAGCCTTAATTTTAATAGTCTTACCATAGAGGTTATTACCTAAATATCTAACTCAAGCTTTGAAGTTTTTAGGATTAATTTCTGCTGTGAGAACTCTTACTAAAAAACCGCCTATACTTTTAGCACCAGGTTGAGCTGTTTCTATTGGCATTAAGTCTGCTTTTTGAAAGCCATCAATTTTTTTAATTTCCGACAAAATATTCTGGGTATCTATTTGAAGTTCTTCCTCTTCTAATTGTGAGTCAAATAGAGTAATTGTTAGTTGAATATTTTCTGCTGACATAACCTCTAATTGTTAGTTTTAAGGATTAAAATTACTAATTAAAAGTAGAAAAAAATAGACTTTTTAGGTAAGCATTCAGCCGTCAGCTATCAGCTATCAGCTATGAGTTATTAACTGATTATCTTGGAAGAAGGAATTAGTAGTCAAGAAGTGAAATATGTTTGCGCAGCATTCCGCAGGAAATGAAATATTTCTGTCAGCTAATCTTAGTCTTTGCTTGATTCTTGAAAAAGCTGATAGCTGAATGCTAATAGCTGAATGCTTACCTTTCTAGGGGAGTTTTATAGAACGTTTCTACAATTTGCTTGACCCCTCTTGAGATGGCCTAAAATATAAAAACTGTTCATCTAGGCCAAGATAAACCACTATCGATATAATTTTTATATTCTAACTCATTAAATCAGAATGATTAATAATACTACAGCAGCTTTTAGTTAGTCGAATAGAATATCCATTCTGACTCCTGAATTCTTCCTTGAGAATATTAGTATTTCACAATTGAGCCATTAAGATTCATAATTATAGAAGCTTTAATTAGTAAAATCAATAATTAAGAAGAGTTAGAAATATGGCAGCAAAAAAAATTCTGATGCTGGTAGGCGACTATGTAGAAGACTATGAAGTAATGGTACCTTTTCAAGCATTACAAATGGTCGGTCACACAGTACACGCAGTTTGCCCTGACAAAACTTCCGGTCAAACTATCAAAACTGCTATTCACGACTTTGAAGGCGACCAGACCTTTGACATCCTCTCCCGTTAAATCAAAGATTATAACGAGGGATTCCCAAACCTCACGATTTAGGGTTACTGCTTGAGTGGCACTTATCTAGACTGTTGCCAGCCCCCGACAGTACGCCTACACAGTCAATTTATGCTACGATCTGCCCGACCGCAGTAATACCTCGATGACAAATCACTTTTGCTGCTGCCACATCCCGGTTGATTTCGTATTGGCATTCAGGACATTTATGGATACGTTCAGACAAATCTTTTTTACCTGTATGCGCTCCACAATTTGGACAAATTTGACTCGTATATCTGTAGTCTACCTTGCCAAAATAAACTCCTCGTTTCCTACATACCCAAGCCAATATATTGAAAAACTGACCGAACCCTGCATCTAAAGTATGTTTACCTATAAAGCGGTCAGCACTTCAGCAATCAGCGGTCAGCTTGGCGCGGAAGGGATGCGCAACCCCTCCTAACATTAAACGACTTGCTTGCCTGTCGGGGATGTTTTACCCAAGCTTGGACACTCTGGAATGCTCTGCTTGCCAGATATCATTACATAAGCACAAATTTTTAGGCTGATAGCTGATAGCTGATAGCTGATAGCTAGTTAACATTCCTTTGGCCCAGGTTCTAAAATCTAGGTCTTCCACAAATATCATTCCTGCTTGGTCACACAAATGATGAGCTAGCTTAAAGTGAAAGTCTTTTCGGATGTCTGAGATTTTTTGATGAAGTCTTGCTATCTTTTGGTTAAGTTTATGTCGATTTGCCGATCCCTTAGATTTTAACTTTAATCTACGTTGCAGTAATTTTAACTCGCTTTGTAGTTGGCTTAAAAACTTTGGACGTTCAATCAATTCACCATCAGAGGTTGCTAAGAATTTATCAAGTCCAATATCAATTCCTAACGGATGTCCTGAAGCAGGGGTATCCGGAACACTGACGGGACTTTGCAAGGATAACATGGCAAAATACCCACTTGCTCGTCTGACAACCCTCACCTGTTTCAGTTTAAATCCTTCTGGTATTGGTCTAGATAATCTCACCCGAACTAATCCAATTTGGGGTAGTTTTATATACTCGTTCGAGATGGGATTATTTTTAAACTGAGGGAATACAAAAGACCGCATTCTGTACTTGTTTTTAAAGCGAGGAAAACCATAACCTTGCTCTTT
>NZ_JAAHHG010000281.1 GCF_010692555.1 Okeania sp. SIO3B5
TCTCCGGCAAGCTGTATTGCGGCCGATAGTAAAGTTGGAGCTAGTGGTAAAAGATTAGTAGTCGTTGGCAGTTATGATCATAGTACGAAGGTGTTCGATGCCTCTAATGATACAGTAATTGAACTCCAAGACTCCAAAGAGCCGAATAACAAATCTCATAGTGCATCTGTTATGAGTGTGGCAATACTTACCCAAGGAGATAACTGCACTATTGTCACTGGTGGCTATGACAAAAAGGTAAAGGTATGGCAGCAAAATCCTGATTCAATGCAAAGCAATAAATGGAAAATCTTGGAGCTGAAAGACTCTAAAGAGAATAATACAGCCCATGGTTTACCTGTAGTGAGCGTGGTGATAAATGCGAAAAGCAAAGATATTGTTACTGTGGATCAGGACAATACAGTGAAGATATGGCAGTATGACTTGGGAACTAATACTTGGGAACTCAACAATAGTGGTTCCACTGTTAACTTACACAATTCTAGCGATCCTAATACTCATATTCCAATTGAAAACTCTACTGAAGCTCAAAAAGCTAGGATTTGGAGTGTCACCCTTCCAGATCGCTCAACTATTGCTGGTAGTTGGGATGATAGTAAAGAGAAAGTAGAGAAAGTTTTGCAATTCTTGAGATTACAGTCAAATCCCTTTAGTGACCAGTTAGCCCATCTTCGCCTGTACGATCGCTGCCTACCCCAACAAGAAATTCTAGCTAACATAGATAAAGATTTCCGCATCAGCAACGTTGGCAGCAGCACCATCCCCCTAGAGTTTGACCTCCAAAATGCCGATGGTGATACAGTTCTTTACCTCAACAACAGTGCAAGATCTAGCCCTCAACAGTTAATCCTGACCCTGAAAAACACCAGTAGTCAGACTGTCCGGCTGCCTAGCAGTCATGATACAGAACTCACCATGCTAGAACTCCAGTTTCGACCTGGGACCTTAAGTAAACCAGATCGGGTAAGCCTTGCAGGTGTCACCCTCTCAGGAACTCCCCTCAATGACGATCAAAACAACTGGAATTTGAGGCATATTTCTGAAACAGACGGAACAGATAGCTTTCATATCTCCCGCACTGCCCAAGGAACAAGTATAGCAGTTGGTGGAACGATCGCCTTTACTCTCAATGGCTTCACTGTAGATCATAAAAACGGCTCGCGGGCAACCAGGGTGCAATTGCGTTATGCTTTAGAAACTCTGAGCGATCGTGCCCCCTTAAGCGGCAGTCGCCAACACTATTTATCTCTAGTTCCCCTGGATGCAACAGGTCTGCACACCCAATTGACTACTCTGACAAATAAAACTCAAGATATTGTCAAGGCTACCTCCACCCACGATCTAACCCTTAATCAACTCCGAGCAGATTTGAACCAACTGGCTCAGGTTGTTTATCAGGTTGCGAGTGCAGAAAATAAGATTGCCGGGATGGTGCAACAGCTCGAAAATGAACCTATTGTTGCTGGGGTTGTTGGTTCAGCCACTATCCTCAACGATGGTAAGTCGAATAACGAAGTGCAGATTTACGTCTCTAATGTTACGAATGACCAATTAACCTTTGACACTGGGAGTAAAGTTCACTTTGAGATATTTCGATATGACTCCAACGTCAGACCCTGGGGATTACTTACTGATTCCAATGGAACGATCACTTCGAGCATCGTAGAGAACCCAACCAACTGGAAAATATCCTCAAAATCTGAATCAAATCACTTGCTTAATTACACGGTGACACCAAAATTATCACTAAATCATAAGTTAGGTATCTTCCTGACTGTTAAATTCATCTTGACTTCATCTGCAGCAAATGGTTCTGGATATGTACGGGTTCGTTATGAGGGTGTTAAACAAAGCGGGAAAGCAGATCCACTGCATGCTCATATGATCGTGCCAATTCAGCGGACACATATTTTGATTCCAGATCCAAGTACAGACCAAGCTGCAAACGATGCTCATACTGTTGTCGCTGGCAAGCTTGAAATGGTGGATACTCCCATCCTCACATTCCGGAATGGATCTTACCAAGAAACAAATTCTGAAGAATCAAAGTCCGCAGCCAGCATTTCTTTAAAACAAGAGCATACAGGAAAGACAAAAAGTTTAGCAATAGAGAGTGTTACTGGTATAACCCTGAAAAGCTCAGGCTCAGATGAGATAGAACTTCTATCAAAAGTCAAAAGTACCGAAGGGTTTATTGGTTCTCTGATCGTTTCAGATGGTGAAGCAAAAGGCACTCGTCAACCCTCCCAAAAGCGAGGAATTTATTACCAGGGACATCCAGGTCATTTAGTGCCTACAGGGGCGATTATGATGTGGTCTGGTACTGAGTCTGATATTCCTCAAGGGTGGGCATTGTGCGATGGCACGAACGGAACTCCAGATCTTCGAGGTCGCTTTTTAGTGGGAGCTGGAAATCAGGAGAGCGAATATACACCCAAGCAACAAGGTGGGTCAAATTCTATCACCCTCACGCAATCACAAATGCCTCAGCATAAACACACAGTTAAGATTGATGATCCTGGGCATGGCCATAGCTTGTTCAAGCTGCGCACATCCTCTACTGATGATGATGATAGCTCTTTAAAGGTCTACGCCCGTGATAGCGATGCCTGGATATGGGACACTGAGAAGGCTACGACTGGCCTTACGGTTCAACTTGAAGACACCGGGGAAAGTCAACCTTTTGATAATCGGCCTCCATTCTACGCTCTCTGCTTCATTATGAAGCTATAGTCAGATCCATTTACAGCAATGCATGAGGATGGTGAGGTACAGTTGAAGATTAATCTCTATCTCTGCAGTTCAGGCTTCCATTCATTAACAAGCAGGATGCTTGAACTGCCAAAATTACAATCGGGCGTTCATTGATTAAATAATATCATGTCCGGTAGCATCGTTTGTGTATAGGATTAATATCATGTCCGGATAATTAGTGATAAAAAAACTTTCTCCTTCAACTCCAGTTCTTCTTCTTTCTTCCCCTCCACCGGAGGGGTTAGGGGTGGGTTGACTCCTGACTTCCCCTCCACCGGAGGGGTTAGGGGTGGGTTGACTCCTGACTCCTCCGTAGTTATTTATATCAAATCCGTTTAATTTGGTATAAAAAAAGATTCCATCTTCACCTAGAGCGGAAAGAATTCTGAGTTCTCTTCCCTTCTGAATTGCAGGATTGCTGAATTCTGGATTCTGATTCAGAATCTTATTACACCGATGCTACCGGATTTAATATTATTTATCACTGTTCAAGCGGACATGATATAAGTCACAATTGTAAAAAACCCTTCTGCCTTCTGCCTTCTGCCCTCTGCCTTCCTTCTAAGATCAAACCTTATGAGCATTTCCCCATCTCAAGAGAGTCCTTTTGAACCATTGCCTGACATAAATGAGCAGGTTGGTCTTGTAATGCCGAACAATTCAGTATTACAGCAAGACATTGAGACTATGCTCCAGCAGGTAGTAAAACTCGATGTCCGCATTATTGGTTTTCAGCCTTTAAACCGTCCTGATTCAGTTTGGGTCTCTAGATTGACATTTGTTACTTCATCTGGAGATACCGATACCGTCATTGTGAAACACATTCCTGCGCCTAATTATCCCATCAGCACTCAGAAAACAATTCCACCAACCCATGCTGAAGAGCAATTTATTTACCAGTTTTTGTCTGGTATTCGACCAGCATTCGATCGCTTCCCTCATCTCCTGGCTTACCAACCAGGGCTGTTTATGCTAGAAGACTTGGGGACAGATAGTGTTAAAGAGCAACCTATTGAGGTTTTGATGGAGAGTTTGGCTACCACTTTGGCTCAACTCCATGGAGCCACTGCCAATCTCTACCCTCGTTATCAAACCATGCGCCAGGAAGCAGGAATTGAGGCAGACCAAAGAATGTATAGTCATCAAGAACAGGAACATTTATTTAAGATCGGCACAGGATTATTTTATAAATACTGCGATATCTTAGGGATTGATGTTACTCGCTGTCAGGAAATATTTGAGCAAGCTCGCTATGCAATAACTAACCCTGGTCTGTTTCTTGCACTGATTCACGACGATCTTGCTGCTGCACGCCAAATTGTCATGGTTAAAAATCAGTGCTATTTAGTTGACTTTGAGATGGCTAAGTACGGTCATATTTTGATGGATATTTGTAAGCCTTTGGTAGGGAAGTTCGACCGCAAGGGTAACACAGACTATTTTATTCTCAGTCATCTGGATTTTCCGATTACTTTCGCTGGCTGTTATCGTGAGAAATTGGAGAGCATCTCTGGCCTATCTTTCGATGATGCCACATGGAATTCCTCCCTTAATAATGCTCTAGTCTATAGCACATTGGTGAACTGTGGTGCTCTTTGCTGTGTTTCCCCTGCTTATAAGCCTTTGGGTGGGTTTATGAGTTTATTCAAACAACTGTTGCAACGTTTACTCATTCTCCTAGTGGATAATGACAATCATCGAGACCTCAGTCCTGTTTTAGAAGATTTAACTACTCGCATTGTATAGAACCCCTAAGCGTATCTTTTAGCTCTCTCCACCAAATGAGGGAGTAGGGAGTAGGGAGTAGGGAGTAGGGAACCCACCCCTTGCCCCTCCCCCTCCCAGGAGGGGAAGAATTGATGACACGCTCTACAATAATTGATTTGATTTTTGATGATTGGAAATATCTTTCTCCGAAAAGATATATGCTTAAGTTAAGTAATAGGAGCGTACACCTAAATTTTTAGAGATGCCACTCAGGGGTTCTATAGAACCCATTTGGTATCTATTCGGAAATAATATCAAATCCGCTTAATTGGACATAAAAAAATTATCCAATTGTCATAACTGCGCTCATCTTGTCTTATCTTTCTTCTCCTGAATTCTGAATTGCAGAATTGCTGAATTCTAAAGACTTAACCATTCTATGGCTGTTTAACCGGATTTGATATAATATCATATTCGGTAGCATCGGAGCGTGTATAAAATAAAGGTGATACTCTTGAGAAAACCTTAGGGAAGAAAGGGTTAAAAGGGATAAAGTTTTTTTATAACTGATTATCCGAACATGATATAAATTCTAAATTCAGAATTCTATCCACACTCCCCTACTCCCCTTAACCTCCCACTCTCCAAAACAAAACTCCATAAACTATGAGCCATTTCTAACTTACTACAAGACGGAATATCTCGCCGACGGCCTTCAGCATCCAGAAAAATTCCTTGATTTGTATCGCTACCAAAACCAGCTTCCTTTCGATCAATAGGGTTAGCAACAATAGCATCTAAATTTTTCATCTTCAATTTCTCCAACGCAGGTGCAACAATATCTCCAGTCTGTGCCGCAAACCCAATCAAATATTGTTGGCGCTGCTTTAACCGTCCTAACTCCGCTACAATATCCGGTACAGGTGTCAAAGGTAATAAATCTGGTAGCGATCGCTTCGGCAACTTCTCACCACTATATTCAGCAGGCTTAACATCTGCTACTGCTGCACTCATCACAACTATATCTGCTTCAGTAAAATGAGATAACATTGCTTGTCGCATCTGAGCAGCACTCACTACCTCCACAGTTTTTATCCCTGATAACAGCAACTCTCCCGAAATACTATGCACCAAAGTAACACTTGCACCCCGATGCAATGCCGCCTTAGCTAAAGCTATACCCATCTTACCCGTAGAAGGGTTGCCAATATACCTCACAGGGTCTAAATGTTCTCGTGTTCCACCTGCGCTAATTAATATTTTCTTACCTGCTAAATCTCTTTTACCTGCTGTATATAACAAAGATTTTATATTTGTGACTATTTCTGTTGGTTCCGCCATTCGGCCTTGTCCAATGCGATCGCAAGCTAATATTCCCATATTTGGGCTGATACCATAATATCTTTTTTCCATCAATATTTGTTGCCAATTTCGCTGTACTGTCTGTTGTTCCCACATATCAGTATTCATTGCCGGAGATAATAAAATTGGGCAACGAGAAGCCAGCGCTGTATTAGTTAACAAATTATCTGCTAAACCGTATACTAATTTTGCCAAAGTATTTGCTGTGAGAGGAGCAATGACTATTATTTCTGCCCATTCTCCCAACTGAATATGTAATGGACGTCCGTGAGTAGATTGCCAAAAATCTCGATCTGTATAAGCTGGATAACGACAGAGGGTGGATAAAGTTAGAGGTGTAATGAACTGTTGAGCAGCATCTGTCAAAATTGCTCGTACCTCAATTCCAGATTTTACGAGAGTAGAAACTACTTCACAAATTTTATAAGCTGCTATACCACCACAAATACTGATTAAAACTCTTCTAGCCATAATATTTTTTTTGTAGGCAACAGGGAACAGGGAACTTTCAATAATTAATAATTAATAATTAATAATTAATAACTGGAGAGTACAAAGTTATTCCCAAGAACAATTTGCGTTGAAGGCTGAAAGTATTACTGTAAAAACCTTACATGACTTACAGTTCTGAATAAAGAGTTTTTAACCTTTATATCGCTGAAAGCCCTAGCTAGCAATAGTTATTTCCAGAACTTTGCACTGTCTAGTTATTAACTATTAATTAGGGTTTGCTGATTAAATATCGCGCTTATTGACTGATATTGGTTTGAGCAATTTTAGATCTGTAAAAAGTGCGAGGTTTTAGGTGGTAATGGTTCAAAAATTCAGGATTTTGGTCAAGAGTTGGGCAGAACCATCTTGGGAAAATTCTTACTCCTACCTCCTCCAAATTCCCATTTATTCTGTCTCCCCCTCCCCTCCTGGGAGGGGCGAGGGGTGGGTTGGCAGGGGGAGGGGCGAGGGGTGGGTTGTCTCCTGTCTCCTACCTTCACTCATAAGACTTTTTCAGCAAGCCCTAATTATTTATCCCTATTCCCTAAATAAATAGGAGTGTTGGGTAAAAAGTATCCAAGTTTAAAAATACCTTGTTTACTAAACCAACACTCTCAAATTTGATAAAATAATTAAATTACTGACTTACGCTTTCCCCATATTTCCCTCAAGCTTCATCACAAGGCTCTAAATCCAATAAATGAATATAAGGCTCAATTAACTCTGGACGTTGAAAGGCGATCGCTCGTAGCAGGTGCCAATCATTCAACCCGTCAAAAGGATTTTGATAATCATCTTCCTCCAAACGTAAAGCTAACTTAGCTACATCCTGCGCAGTTAAATTAGCAACCTCGTGTAAAGAACGGGCTATAGTTTGCATCAAAACTGACCTCCCTGAAATGGCATCTGCTGATAGCATTAATTAAAACGGAGTGCTATTTACACTCCCATTTAATATAATAGTATTTCTAAGCTTTTGCCATAGTATCTATCACAAAACTTCGCATTAACTTTACAATTTCTGGAATAATCTCATGTCCCATATTAAATTCTTGGTATTGTATATTTGCCCCCAGATTTGTGAAAGTATCACGGGTTCGTCTTCCTTCTTGAATAGGTAAAACTGGGTCTTGTATACCATGTGTAACTAGAACAGATGGTAATTTTTCTCCTGATGGTTGAAGTTGAGAATGTAGATATCCACTTAAAATAATTAAACCTGCTATTGGCAGAGTTACTCCTACATCCATAGTCATTGCCCCACCTTGAGAAAAGCCACATAGAATAGTTTTAGATAAAGGTATCCCTGTTTTACTTTCTAGAGAAATTAGCCAATCAATTAATATTTGGCGACTTTCAGGGAGACCTTTGAATTCTAAATTCTCTAAGTCATACCACATTTTTCCCCCTGGAACTTGAGGATGAGGCAGTGGAGCATCTGGAAATTCAAACCAATAATCAGGCAAATTTAACTGTGTTGTTAAAGGTGTTAAATCGTTACAGTTAGCTCCCCAGCCATGTAAGAGAACAAGTAAACCAGTAGGTTCTGAATTAGGTGAGATGGTAATTGAACTTAATTGGGTCATTTCTAGTTATCAGTTATATTGAAGAAGGAAGAGGAAAGAAGGAAGAAGGAAGAAGGAAAAGAAAGGTTCAAAGGAAGAAGGTTTTTTATCACGCTATTATCCGAACATGATATTATATCAAGTTGCACTGATTAACCAAAATATCAAAAAATGGCATATTCCTCAACAGTCATCTTAAGATGACTTAGATTATTAGCCATCTCCAGAAAAGAGGGAACAGGGAACAGGGAACAGGGAACCCACCCCTAGCCCCTCCCAGGAGGGGAATAATTGATAATTTCTGGATAAGAATTGATTGTCTTTTTGATTTTTGGAGATGTCTATTAGCCAAGGATTGAAATTCTTGGCTTACTCCCCCTCTTGGGAGCAGGGCTAATTCATTGTCGCGCCTAGAATATTTACAACTGTATATTTTTGGTTAACTCACTCTAGCAAGATGTACAAAATTTCAAAATTTCAAAGGATACAATTTTTCTCTCTTGACGATAAATTGACCTTACTCCCCCACTCCCCCACTCCCCCACTCCCCTACTTCTTTTTTCTCTCGTGACAATAAATAGACCCTGCCCTCTTGGGAGGGGTTGGGGGTGGGTCCCCCATCCCCAAATGCTACCAGATTTAATATTACCTCGGTGGTAACTGTTGAAAAATACCTCTACCTCCACCTCCAGTGATAGGAGTTATAGGTTGAGGTGATACACGATCGCCAGAACTACCACCAGCAGGTTGAGAACCTCTCATCATTCCATCACTAGAGGGAACTCCACGAGAAGGGTTAGAAAATTCGGCATCAGATGATACATTTGATACATTTGGAGACATGGTAAAACCCGATCCTGGTGCAGTACCGCCACCCATGGGGTCCCCTGTACCACCTGTAGCATTACTTAAAAAACTGTCAGAAAAGCCAGTGAAATCTTGTTTTCTCTCTTCTTCAAAAAATGGTACGTTTATTCTACGTTGTTTTGCTGGTTCTCTAGAATTTTCCTCTTGAGCGTAAGCTACAGATATTAAGCCAAAGGAAAAAGAAGAAAAAATCAAGAAACATATCAATTTATTAATTGAATCGATCAGGAAAGGCAGAAGGCAGGAGGCAGAAGGCAGAAGAGAATTATGAATTCTGTCTTTGTTTCTTCCCAAATATTTTACTCTTTTTTGTTGCACCTTTACTCTTGTTTGTTCTCTGTTTCTTACTGCTATCAAAAAGCTATTATTCATAGGTAAATATAATAGTTGTTCTAATTTTTTTTTTGTTAATTTTACCGAATTATTAATTATTAATTATTAATTATTAATTATTAATTATTAATTAATTCTGGTTTAAAGCCTCCCCTTTTAAAGGGAAAAAAGCGGTCGAGGGATGGATGGGTTTCCTAACCATATCCAATGGACCAAGAGAATAAATAATATCTCCTGATATTCAATTCCGTAACGGTTTTAACCAGAGGTAATTATCAATTATCAATTATCCATTATCCATTATCAATTATCCATTATCAATTAATGAATTATCTTTTTCATTTGGGTTTAATACCCCACCATCTACAGGATATTGATAATTGCTTGGGGCTTGATATCAAATTCGGTAGCATCATTAGTGTATAACATAAAGTTACAACTGGAAAAACCCTTCTGCCCTCTGTCTTCCTTCCGCCAAAGTCTAATTATTCAAGCGGACATGACATGAGTCCCCATCCACTTCTTCCTTCTTCCCTCTTCCTTCTTCCTTCTTCAAAGTCAAAAGCGGAAAGTTGTCCGTAAAACTCCTATTACAATTGTTTCATTATCTTCATTATGTTCTGGATTAGTTACTACAAAAACTCCGGGAGTAATTGTGATATAATCGTTAACTTTATACCGATAAAAGGTTTCAATATGATAAGAAGTATTCTCATCTTCCTCAATACCATTATCTCCATCAACTAATTTTAACGGTTTACCAAATAAAACTGCAAATAAATCTCCTTGACGACCAAAAGGATCAGACATACCGACAGAAAATAAATAAGTATTAGAAGTAGCATGAGCATCAGAATTAATATAATCTGTAAATACCCATCCTCCCCAAGCACCCAGAGTTATTTTCTGCCAAACTCGCCATTGCACTGTACCACCCACAGCATTAATATTAGCAGGTAGACCTAATCCTCCAGAAGTATCAGCATTTAAACTACCAGTAAAAGTATCCAAATAACCATCTTCTGAATAAGCATTAATATAAGTCACACCAGTCAATACATTATCAAACGGAACAGTTAAAAATTGGACTCCCACAGCACTATGACCAGCATCAGTAATACCACCTTGGCCTGTGGGACCGTTACCAGGTTTTTCGCTATCCCGCGTACCGTAGGCAACTTGCAAACGTACTTTGTCAGTAACTAACCAGTCAAAACCTAAACCAGAATCTAATCTACCTATCTTAAATATCGGACTAGAGTCAGTAAACCGGGAAATAGATCCACGACCTGCATCAAAATAAGGGGAGTTAGCTGTGAGGACGCTATTTAAGCTGAAGTTGACAGGACGGAAAGTGAAGACTACGCGATCGCCAAAAGCGGGAAAACGATATTCCAACTTAAATATCTGAAGCTCATCAGTGGTATTTGTCTGGTAAGATAAAATTGCCATATCTGTATTAAATGACTGCCTACCTGCAAAACTACTACTACTGAAATTTGCCGCACCTAATTCTATTCGTAAGCGGTCTTTACCTGTAAAGGTTGTAGCTGTTTGCAGTCGGACTAGATAATTAAAAATTGTGTTTTTGTCTCCGTCTCCACGTCCACCAAAAGCATTCGTTATATCCTCGCCGCCGAAACCATTGGTTAAGCCAAATATTACTTCTCCACCAAATATTGTTGTAGTACCATTAAACCTATTTGCTTCTAATTCTGCAGTGCGAGCTTCAAGTACATCTATTCGACCACGGAGAGCAGCTAACTCTGGAGCAAATTCTTCGACTAAACGTTGAACAGCAGCCATATCCTCGCGACTCGCTAAGTCTACTGTAGACTGATCAATTAATTCTGTCATTCTATCTAAGCACGCATTTAGCCCGGCAGCAAATTCGTATCGGGTCATAGCTCGGTTGCCTTTGTAAGTACCGTCTGGATATCCTGCAATACAGCCATAACGTTCTACTAATGATTGTAATGCTTGAAATGCCCAATCAGTAGGTTGGATATCTGAGAGTTGGGATACAGAGGTTACTTGGTCTAGTTCTGAAAGGTCGTCATATTCATCTGATGTTTGTGCTAGTTGTAGGGTTTTTTTTCTAACTGTTGAAGAAACAAATTGGGAGTTATTCAAACTATCTAATTTTGGTGGTGGTAGTAAATAGGGAAAAGACTCATCTTGAGGTTTAACTTTTGTAGAATTTATTTGTGTTAATCCAGTTGCAGATTTTGCCGATGTTAAAGGAAGTCCTAGAATAAATATTGAGATTAAAGATAATAAAAATTTACTTTTCATGTTATTTTGTCCTCATATTATCGGTATATTTATGGAAATGGCTGTACTTTGCTTTCAGTACATATTGACATCCTCCCGACGCTGCTCTGCGAGACAGCGCGGGATTCCCATCTATCACTCGAACAGACTAAGCTGAACAAATGACTCAGAGTGGGTTGACACATCACTGGAAAATGCTGGCTTGCCAGTCTGACGCTTCTTCCGTGTCCGTTTAATTGTCTCCGAGTGCCCCTCGGCGACTTCTGCAAAAAGTGATAACTGTACGGGATTTTCTGTTGTTTTAGTTTCAACCTTGGTTTTTGGTTGAACGATTTCTAAAATGTTTACCGCAGCGTTGACATCTCTATCATGGGATGCGCCGCAATTCAAACAAGTCCATTCCCTAACATTGAGTTGCTTTTTACCACCTTTAAAACCACAATTAGAACATTTTTGAGAAGTGGGTTCCCACCTAGAAATAACTCTAAATTCCCTACCATATTTCTCGCATTTAGCCTCAGTCAAAGTCCTGAATTCCCTCCATCCTAAGTCGCTGATTGCTTTAGCTAACTTACGGTTTTTAACCATGCCAGAAACATTCAAGTCTTCTAAAACAATAGTGTCGTATTCTTTAACCAAATTAGTTGATAATTTGTGCAAGAAATCTGTACGAATGTCTTTGATTTTAGCATGGAGTTTAGCTGCCCTTAACCTATGCCTTTCACGACGCTTACTGCCTTTTTCAGTACGAGCAAATTTACGTTGGAATTTAGCTAGTTTCTTAAGGTTTTGCTTGAGAGGTTTTGGTGCTTCAAACTTTTCACCATTACTCAAAGTTGCAAATGTCGAAATGCCTAAATCGATGCCTATTGAATTATTAGTTTTAGGCAAAGGCTCGGACTTAGTCTCTACTACAAAACTAGCGAAATAACGATTTGCTGAATCTTTGATTATTGTTAGAGAACTAGGTTCAGCAGGCAATTTTCGCTTACCAACTATTTTAATCTTACCTACCTTTGGTAGATAGATTTTATCTTGACCAATTTTGTAATTAGCACCTACAAATCTTGCAGTTTGCTTTGACTTTCTGCTCTTGAATTTAGGTGGTTTAACTTTAATGCCTTTTCGTTTACCTTTGCAACTATCAAAAAAGTTTTTGTAAGCTTGTTCTAAATCCTTGAGAGACTGCTGTAATGGAGTAGATGCGACTTCTTTTAACCAAACTAATTCTTGCTTGGCTTGAGTAATGAATTGTTTAGTTAAGTCCACATAATTAGGCTTCTTTTGGCCGTTAGAATATAGTTGATTACAATGTGCTAATGTACTATTCCAAACATATCTGCAACAACCAAATAGTTGATTTAATTTGGTTATTTGGATATGATTAGGATAGATGCGGTACTTGTATCTGGACTTCAATGTTTTTGGCCTGTTACTAACAAAAAAGCGATTTTATTATAGCATAGGTTGTCATTCCCATACGACGCTCCCTTGCAGGAGAGCGCGGGTATAAATGCCAATATTAGATAATTTAAGAGGTTTATTATCATGAATATTTTCTTCCAGCAACCATAGGGGTGAATTCGAGCAACCGTAGGGGCGAATGGCATTCGCCCTAGCTAAACTTTTCAACCCGTATCTTGAGCAGGGGAGTAGGTAGGGAAGTTGCGTGCAACGTCCGTACAGGGAGTGGGAGAGAAATAAAATTTAATATTATTTTTCTTGCCTTTGTA